>JAGCNI010000116.1 GCA_017646015.1 Lentisphaeria bacterium | reverse complement strand
TTGATTTGGGCTATGGTTCAAAGTGCATTCGTATTGCCGTTCCTCATGGGGATCTGTTTCTTCAATGTCCCCTGTTCCGCCACAAGGATCTGCGGGATCATCATGCTGCTCCTTTCCATGTTCCTCATGGGATTCTTCGGAAAAGGAAATGAAAAAAAGGACGGCAAACGGAATTATCTCTGGATTTTTTACACTCTCATCAGTTTCCTGATTGCCGGAGTTACCCAGTGTGCCGCCAATATCCCCTCTTATCTGATCAAAGAAGATTCAACCTCTCTGCTGACTGTTTTATTCCGGACAGGTTTGATCGCTGGCGGGATCTTTGCCGCATTTCTGATCCATGGACTGATCGACAGAAAAAATTATAACGGACGCGGTTGTGCTCTCAGCTCTGTGATCATGACTCTTGCCATCATGCTCTCTCTGGTCTTCACTTTCTTCGGTCTGGATTCTCTTGCTGCCTGCAATGCCGGCGCAATCGCATACCCGATGGTCGTCGGAATTTCCATCGTGCTTTTCCTGATCTATACAGCTATCAAATTGAGAGAAAAACTTTCCTTTCCGACACTTTGCGGTGTTCTGCTCTGTCTCGGGGGAATTATTGTAATTGCTATCTGATAAAAAAATGACAGGGCATGTCATTTGGATTGTCTTACAACAAAAATATTGAATTTAAAAAACTATATCCGCCGCACGGAAAGATTGTTTCATTCCTCCATTTCGTGAGATGATCCAAGCAGACTGATCCGCAATTCCCGCGGTGTCATATTGCAATGCCGCCGGATAAAACAATTCAGATGAGTATTATTTTTCATCCCCACGATATCCGCGATCTCTTTCATACTCTTCCCGGATTCCGTCAATAATGATTTGATATGATTCAAACGTACCTGCTGGCGGTATTCCTCCGGACACATGTAATAACGGTTCTGAAAACGCTCCCGCAGATACCGTACCGAATAACCGATCTCCTGACAACAGGCGGAAAGGCTTTTGTTGTAATTCTTCTCCTGATCGATCTTCTGTTTCAAAAGCTCTTCCGGAGCAAGGACTCTGCTATGATCCTGCACCTTCAGAAACGGGATCAGAAGGTGCTGCACTTGAAGCTCCGCTTCATATAATGATACCGGGTCCGGAGTTTGCAGCAACTGTTGAACACGCCGGAAACATTCCCGGTAATGGGGAACCTCCACTTCTGTGATCGGAATACAATGCGGAAGTTCAAAGTAATGATCTTCCCAACGCAGCAGCAGACGGGGCGATGAAGAATCCGGATTCCATCGAAGCTGTTCTCTGTCGAACTGTATCACCCAGTTTTCACGCTTCTTTCCGAATCGGAATGAGCGCGGTGTCAAAGCTGGGATCAGGGATAGATGTGGCTTATAACATTGATGATCTGTAATCATTTTCCCGGAGGTGGTGTAAGCACGGTAAAATTCCAATCCGCTGATAAACAGAACCAGATGAGAAGAGTTATTGCTCATAAATGCCTCTTCCTCTTTTGTGTAACAGGCTGCATGATGCAGTTTGAACATAATACCTCCCTTTTTTATAATTATGATATACTTTTATATAATATATATAAGCAAATAAAAATTGCAAATATATAAGTTGAAAATTATTGTAATCCCCATAAATCTGAAATGGAAATCCAAAAATGTAAGGAGATCATGGATCATGAGTGAAAACAGTGTTTTCAAAACAGATAAAAGGATCAAGCTGGGCGTCTGGGGTCTGGGCAGAGGTGCTTATCTGGTCCATCAGGCAAAATTTCTGAATATCGATGTGGTCGCCGGATGCGATATCCATCCGGATATGCGCGAATGTTTCGCAAAAAATACTCCCGGCGCATTTGTCACCGCAGATGAAGATGAATTTCTGGCTCAGGATTTTGATGCAGTTCTGATCGCAACCTATTTCAAGGATCATGCCAAACATACGATCAAGGCTCTGAATGCCGGAAAGCATGTCATGTGTGAAGTGACTGCATTCCACACACCCGCAGACGGTGTGAAAGTGGTCGAAGCCGTGGAAAAAAGCGGAAAGGTCTATAATCTGCTGGAAAATTATCCTTTCACCAAAGAAAACATGTATATACGCGATCTCTGGCAGAAAGGATTTTTCGGAGAATTTATGTACGGAGAAGCAAGCTATCTGCATGAATGCCGTGTCCTCTCTTATGCCTACAATACCGGACTCGACGGTCTTCCCATTGAACCCGGATATCACGCTCACAACTGGCGTTCCACTCTGAATACACATTACTACAACACACACTCACTCGGTCCGATCATGAATATCACCGGTCTGCGTCCGGTAGCTGTCTCCGCAACTCCATGCGATGTCTATCTGCCCGGATACCTCGGCAAAAAAGGAACTGTCACCCCCTCCATCATCAAAATGAATAACGGGGCTCTCATGCGGAATCTGATGGGATGTACGACCAATGACTACCACATGGAACTGCGGATGTGGGGAACAAAAGCCAGTGTGGAAAAAATCAATGATCTCAAGATCCGCGTCGGAGCATGCGGCGGCGGAGAAATGCTCAAGATCGCTCCGGAAATTTCTGAATTGCAGAAACTCGCAGATCAGGCAGGTCATGGCGGTGGAGATTTCTGGGAACTCTATTACTTCGCTCGTGAGATCCTCACAGGCGAACCCGCACCGTGGAATATCTATTCCGCAGCAGATGTCACCCTCACCGGAATCATGGCTGTCCACAGTTCTCTCAAAGACGGCGAAATGGTTGAAGTTCCGGACTTCCGGAATAAAGCTGTACGTGATCAATACCGGAATGATGATGTCTATTACGGCAACGCATTCGATCCGGAAAATATCTTCCCCGAAGGGCATGATCCCTCTCTGACCGGACAGTTCTCTGAACTGATGACAAAACTTTATCCCAAGAGCAACGGCAGCGGACTGCCCACGTACAATATGGCGTATGACGGTATGAAAATTTTTGACAATATTGCGGATGCAGAAGGAAAACTCAGGATCATCTCCCGTGTCAGCCGTCTGATCGAGTGCCTCCCGACCCTGGCGGATGCAATCAAAACAGCCAGAAAGATCGCCGATGCTTATCCGGAATCACTCCCCGGTAAAATGTTGTACGATGTTCTGGATTCTGTCGATTGCGAAAAAATCTGCAACGTGGAACAAACCACCGCAGAACTCCGCACCTGGCTCGAAAACAGACACAAAATCTGAACAGAAACAACACACAGAAAAGCTGCGGCAAGACCGGTCCGGTATGCCGCAGCTTTTTTCGATTCATTTTAATGAGAGATCCGCGCAAAGGATCCAAAAAAATACACCCCGGAGATCGTGCTCTCTGAGGTGTATTCCGGATTTTTGGATCAGACAGGATGTTTATTCCTGATTGGTCTTGAGAATTTCCACAAAGGCTTCCTGCGGAATATTGACCTGACCGATCTGTTTCATGCGCTTCTTCCCCTCTTTCTGTTTTTCGAGGAGTTTGCGCTTACGGGTGATGTCACCGCCGTAACATTTTGCCAAAACATTCTTACGCAATGCCCGGACAGTTTCACGTGCGATCACCTTTCCGCCGATTGCAGCCTGCACAGCAATCTGGAACTGATGCATCGGAATCGCAGCAGAAAGACGTTCCGCCAACATACGTCCGCGGTGATATGCATGATCCGCATGGACAATGGTCGCAAAAGCATCCACCGGATCCCCGTTGACCAGCATATCCAGTTTGACCAGTTTTTCAGCCTGATATCCGGCGGGTTCATAATCCATACTGCCGTAACCGCGGGTGATGGATTTGAGTTTATCATGGAAGTCGATCAGGATCTCATGCATCGGAATACGGGCGGTCAGCAGAACATGACGGGCATCCACGTTTTCGGTATTGGTACAGATCCCGCGTTTCTGCATGATCAGATTCATGATATCCCCGATGTAATTGGTGGGAGACATGATCTTGGCATTGATCAGGGGTTCCTCAATACGCTGAATTTCAGAGGGATCAGGCAGATGAACCGGGTTGTCAACATTGACCATTGTGCCGTTATTGAGGTACACATGATAGATCACGCTCGGATAAGTCGCAATGATATCCATATTATATTCGCGGCGGAGACGTTCCTGGATGATTTCCATGTGGAGCAATCCGAGGAATCCGCAACGGAAACCGAATCCGAGTGCAGCAGATGTTTCCGCCTGATACTGGAAAGCGGCATCATTCAACTGCAGTTTTGCCATACTGAACTTGAGCTGTTCATAGTCCGCAGTATCGATCGGATAGATTCCGCTGAATACCATGGGACGGATATTCTGGAATCCGGGGAGCGGTTCTTTGCAGGGATTGGATGTTTCCGTAAGAGTATCACCGATCTTGGTATCGGAAGGACTCTTGATATTAGGAATGACATATCCCACAGAGCCTGCTGAAAGGACGGATTGAGCTTTCATGTTCGGAGTGAAAACCCCGACTTCTTTGATTTCACTTTCCAGTCCGGTACTGAAAATACGCAGTTTGTTGCCGCGTTTGAAAGAACCGTTGAACATGCGGACATAGGTCACAACGCCACGGTAAGAGTCATAGATCGAGTCAAAGACAAGTGCACTCGGCGGAGCATCCGGATCACCTTTCGGCGGCGGGATACGCTGCACGATCGCTTCCAGAACTTCGGGGATCCCGATCCCTTCCTTGGCGGAAACAGCGATCGCATCTTCGTGCGGGATCGCAAGGATCTCTTCGAGCTGTTCATAACACATATTCAAATCCGCCGCCGGCAAGTCGATCTTGTTGATCACCGGAATAACGGCAAGATTATGTTTGAAAGCCAGATTCACGTTGGCAACAGTCTGTGCCTGAACGCCCTGTGTGGCATCAATGATCAGCAGAGCACCTTCACAGGCGGCAAGTGAACGACTCACTTCATACGCAAAGTCCACATGTCCGGGAGTGTCAATCAGATTCAATTCATATTCTTCTCCGTCCGAAGCACGATACTGCATTTTGACAGGATGCGCTTTGATTGTGATCCCGCGTTCCTGTTCCAGATCCATTGCATCCAGCAACTGGTCATGCACCAACTCACGCGCTTCAATCGTATGGGTCTCTTCCAACAGACGGTCTGCCAGAGTTGATTTCCCATGGTCAATGTGCGCAATAATTGAAAAATTCCGTATTTTCTTCAGTTCGCCCATAAATCTTTTTCCCATGATTACTGTAAAATTTTTACTCCGTAATGTAACCCCGTTTCACTGATTTTTCCAATCTAAAGTGAAAATTTTGAAAAAATACATCGCAGGATTCCTTGTATTTCGACTCGTGCAAGGCTAATTTATCCGGAAAAGAAACCAGCTTCTCAAAAAAAGGAGGGCGGGATCATGTCTGAAACAATTCAAACCATTTCCAAATGGCACGGCGGATTTTGTATCGAAGTTGCACCGCTGCCATGCCTGATTGTCATTTTCGGTGCTCTGGGAGACCTCACCGGACGGAAACTGCTGCCATCGCTTTATCATCTGCATCAGCGGGGTCTCCTGCACGAACAATCCACTCTGATCGCATGCGGCAGACAGGAGATGAGTCATGAACAATACAGGAACTATATCCGCACGCTCGACGGCATGGGGAAGACAGATCAGCTGGAACAGTTCCTTTCCAAAGTTTTCTATCACGCCGGAGATTATACGCTCCCGGAAACAACAGCACGTCTTGCAACTCTGGTGGATGATCTCGAAAACAAAATGGAAAATCAAACCTCATGCAGACTCTTTTATCTGGCAACAGCTCCGGCGGTATATCTTCCAATCGTGGAACAACTTGCAAATGCAGGGCTGACAACAGAACTTTCGGCTGTCACTGAAAAAATTGTTTATCCATGGCGGAATGTGATTTTTGAAAAACCGTTCGGCAATGATTTTGCCAGTGCCGTGGAACTGGAACAGGGTTTGCTGCGTTATCTTACGGAAAAACAAATCTACCGGATCGATCATTATCTCGGAAAAGAGACCGTTCAGAATATCCTGATGTTCCGTTTCGCAAATATCCTCTTTGAACCGGTGTGGAACAGAAATTATATTGATTCAGTCACGATCACTGTATCGGAAACAGTCGGCGTGGAACACCGGGCGGGATATTTTGAAAAAGCCGGACTGTTGCGGGATATGTTTCAGAATCACATGTTGGAAATGCTCTCTCTGGTCGCTATGGAATGTCCTGTTTCTTTTTCCGCTGACAGGATCCGGGATGAAAAAGTGCGTCTTCTCCACTCCATCCGGATGCCGGATCAGAAAACATTGGAACAGAATTTGATTCTGGGACAATATATTGCCGGAAATGCAATGCCCGGATATCGTGAAGAAGCCGGAGTCGCTCACGATTCCAATACAGAAACCTTTGCCGCGCTGAAACTTTATATAGACAACTCCCGCTGGCAGGGTATCCCCTTTTATCTCCGCAGCGGGAAACGTATGAAACAGAAAAAAAGCGAGATCATTATCAATTTCAAACACATCCCGTACAGTATCTTCTCCCCGGTCAAACCGGAAGATTTGGCTCAAAACCGTCTGATCCTGACCGTTCAGCCGGAAGAGGGGCTTGCTTTGGATATCATCGCAAAACGTCCCGGACCGAAACTCTGTATGGGGGATCTTACAATGAATTTCAAATATTCTTCGATCCTTGACCCCGGGGAAAATATGCCGGAGGCTTATGAACGTCTCCTTCTGGATTGTATGCTGGGCGACCAAACATTATTCATCCGCAGCGATTCAGTACGTCTTGCATGGCAGTTGCTTGCTCCTGTGCTGGAATACAAGAAACAGATCACGCCATTCCCTTATCAAGCTGGCACAGAGGGCCCCATTCAGGCAATGGAAATGATCCGCCGGGACGGCAGAACATGGTGAGTTGAATTATTTGCGGGAAAGAAAATTCCGTTTCTCAAGAGCTTTGTTCAATGATTTTTCCACATTCTCAACACCGGGGAATGAGGTAAAAAGAAAATTTCCGGTCAAGGCGGAAAAACGTTCTTTCAAGGCATCATCTTTCTTCAGACAAACCCTGTCCGCTCCGAGGATCAACGGCAAATCAGGATGTTTTTCCAAATACGCAATACGTTCCTCCAACTGTGTCCGATGCCACTGATGAAACAGTTCCACATCCACTTCGATCCCGTCAAAAGAGCGGAACCGGAAATCTGGAAACGCAAGCTGTCCGTTCTCCAATTGCAGAAATGCGTCCCGCGGGACAAGCTGCCAGGAGGAGGCTGCCGTATTGAAATAATCCTGAAACATCCGGAACTCTTCCGGAATATAAGCTCCGAAATTCAGATAATGACAACTCAAATTACAGGTTTCATCCAGCGAAAGACGCAACGTTTTTGTCCGCAGTTTCAATTCCGATGAGATCTTCCACAATTTCATGGAACAGACCGCCGGAAAAAAGGAAGCCAACTGCAAACCATACCGGGTACTGTTCTCCAGTATCGAAGCAGGACCGTCGATCTTCAATTTGATCTCCGGAACAGCCTCTTTCTTTCTGCCGGATAACTCTGCCTGAAAAAGAAGACGGAAAAATTTGAGGTATTTGAACAACCTCCGCAACAGAGCCGGATCTTCGGCATGGATTTTGCATTCCAAGCCGTTACTGAAAAGCAGAAGCGACTGCACAAGAGACATATTATAACGTTCAAGAAGTTCTTTCGGATAGATTTTTTTCAGTTGCAGCAACCGTTCATTTTCAGGCAGATCGGGATAAATAGACTCCTGCATCGATTCATAATTTTCCAAAATCCGGCGGCGGAATTCCGCAGGATCCTCCGGACACTCCTCCGATGCCAGCAGACATGCACTGTTCCTGAAAATCTCATGACGTATCGCAGAATGATCCGTCTCCGTATCGCAACCGGAAAATTCGGAACGGTCAGCCAATATCTTACACAATCCGCGCGCCAGTTTTATATCTTTACAGGAAGCACAGATCTGTTCCAATTCAAAATCAAGATCCTCACGCCGGGAACCGACAGAATTTTCATAAACAGCAATCAAACGGGCTGCAAGATTCAATAATGCGCCATCCGCCGGTTTGATGAAAGAGGGTTTGGCATAAGCTCCCGAAACTTTGTAACGCAATAATTCTCTGGTCAGCATGATCCATCTCCCTCATGCCGGGCAGTCTCATGAAAAAAACGCATCCGGCGTTGTTCATACGCACGATTCTGTCTGCGGCGGTCACTGACACGCATTTCAGATGTTCCTTCGCTGACAAGTTCATACAGTACGGCCTGTTTTCCCTCTTTTGCCCGGAGAATTCTACCGAGTCTCTGAACATGTTCCCGGATACTGCCGCTGCCGGAAACAACGATCCCCACACTTGCCTCCGGAACATCCACCCCCTCATTCAACACTTTGCTGGTGAAAAGAACCGGATACTCCCCGCTGCGGAAACGCTCCAAAAAATCACGCCGTTCCCCCGCCTTTGTCTTATGCGTGAGAACCGGCATACAAAATGCTTCGCCCATCTGATAGGCAGCATCATTATCAGCGGTGAAAACAAGGATCCGTTCCCCGCGATGCTGCCGGATCAATTTCCAGACCAATTCCAGTTTGGCACGACCGCAACGGGCGATCTGACGCTGTTTCAAATAAGCAGTAAAAGCCTCCCTGCCTCCGGGCATACGGGCAGACATGGCAATGAATCTGCTCCACCCATCCGGATCAGAAAAATCGATTTGGTGACGCCGTATGAAATTGGTATAAGTCTTGCGTGCCGCTGTATATTCAGCAGTTTCCTCCGGTGAAAGTTCCACCCGGATCCGGCGGGTCAGATACGGTGCAAGCACTTTCCCTTCCAGTTCATCGATATAAGCACGGAAAACGACCGGACCGATCAGTTTTTCCATGACTTCCTCACCGTCATCCTCCCGTTCAGGTGTGGCAGTCAACCCCAACCGGTACGGTGCAATACACATGGATGCCGCCATCCGGTTGATCTGTCCGGGCAGATGATGACACTCATCAAATACGATCAATCCGAAACGGTTACCGATGAATTCCATCATCAGAACAGCGGAGTCATAGGTGCTGACAGTCAACGGCAGGATCTCTTTGGAGCCTCCGCCAAGCATACCGATCTTTGTTTGAAAAAATTTCTCAAGCACATTTGCCCATTGAACCATCAGGTCGATCGTGGGAGCAACGACTAAAGCGGAACGATTGACAGCGGCGATGCAGCGTACTGCAAAATAAGTTTTTCCGGAACCGGTCGGCATAACAACAGTTCCTCTGGCACGGGCGGCACGCCAACGTTCCATCGCCTGTTTCTGATGTTCCATCGGAGGATAAGGGGAATGGATCGTAAGATCCAGAGTTTCATAAGCACGTGCCTGATCCTCCAATTCGATTCCGTGTTCATGAGCGGTGCGGAGGATCGGAGCATAATCGGAAGCGGCGGCACGCCATGCCCTTCCGACACGGGTATCACGAATGAAAAAGGGGCTGAGTGCCTCCGACAGAGACTCTTCTGTTTTCTGTTTCAACAGAAGAGTTCCGGATGCAAACTCAAGAACCGCCTTTTCCATCATGAGATATTATTTCCGGCTTTTCCAGGTGGAGCCGGAAATTCTGGAAACAGCTGTACTGCCTGTCCGGGCGATCTCAATGATCTTGAAATCACTCATCAGCGTCAGAAAATGTTCGATTTTCTGCGGTGAACCGGAAATGGCAATACACAGTTCATCTTTATTGACATTGGGGATATTGCCATTGAACAATTCCACCAGCTGCACGATCGCCACACGGGTGACAGCCGTGGTATGGACTTTGATAATGGCAAGTTCCAATTCCAGATAGTCAGAAGAATCCAATTCAGTAACTTCCACCACATCAACAAGTTTATTCAACTGTTTTCCAATCTGCTCCAGAACATCATCGTCCCCTTTGGTGACAATGGTCATGCGGGAGAGATTCGGATCATGCGTGTGATTTACTGTCAGGGATTCAATATTGTAACCACGTCCGCTGAAGAGACCTGCGATCCGGGCAAGAGCTCCGAATTTATTCTCGACCAGAACAGAGATGGTATGCTGTCTGACATCTTTTTCCATAACGGAGAACTCCTCAGTTGAGCATGACCTGTCCGCCGGTCACAGGAATAGCCTGACCGGTTTCATATTTCTGCTCAACAGAATAGATAATTGCTTTTGCAACATCTTTCGGGAAGCAGCCGCGGTTCATCGGAACTTTGGACTCATAGAAACGTTTGACATCTTCCACAGTTTTGGCTCCGGGGACTTTTCCGCTGTTCAAATACTGAACGAACAGACCTTTTTCCGGATTGCTCCAAAGCGGACCGTCAAAGAAGTTTCCGGGGCAGACACTGTTGACTTTGATCTTGTCTGTGACCAGTTCCATTGCGAAACTCTGAGTCAGACCGATACCGCCGAACTTACCGCCTGCGTAAGCTGCATTTTTATTGCTGCCCTGCAGTCCGCTCTTGGAATTGACCTGAACAATATCCAGCCAATCGCCGCCATCAGCAGTTTCAGCAGCCATCAGAGCAGAAACGTGTTTGACACAGAGGAAGTAACCGTTGTAGTTCACATCAGTCACAAATTCCCAGTCTTTCAGAGTGAAGGTCTTGACAGAACCGGCTTTGAGCACACCGGCATTGGAAACGAACAGGTCGATACCACCGCAACGGAAAGCAATATCACCGACCATGGCGGAAACAGAATTTTCATCGGACACGTTGACTGCCACAGCGAATGCTTCTGATGCGGGATAAGCGGCACGAATCGTTTCAGCAGCTTTATTGGCACCTTCCAGGTTCAAGTCTGCAACAACGATCGTTGCTCCTTCCTGTGCCAGTTCTTCTGCGATCCCGTAGCCGAAGCCCTGAGCAGCTCCGGTCACAACCGCCACTTTACCTTTAAGACGTCCGGCGGCGGCAACTCCTTTGTTTGCCATGGAGCGGCGATAGGATTCCACTTCCCAGTTTTCAATGAAAAGACGGTCACGGTCGCAGATATAATGAGCTCCGCCGAATGCAGCTGCAAGCTGTTTGACCAATGCGGCATCTTTTGCAAGTGCAGCAGTGTTTTCCGCTCCGCTGAGAGTATCACCGGCACAGAACACACCGCGTCCGGGAACACAGACAACAAACGGTTTGAAGCCATAGGCTTTCACATAAGCATCCACATCTTCACGTTTGGGATCTTCTGCAACCATCGGGAAAGATTTGGAATAAACGATATGATCCGGAGAAAGCGGGCCGCCGGTAACATCGAAGTTTCCGGCACAGACAACGAATTTACGGGTAATGGAACCGTCTTCACCGTCGATACCGAGAATCGTACGCAGTTTCGGTGCATACTGTTTCACAGCATCCATGCAGGCTTCTCCATTAACCAGTTCAGTTGCGACACCGGCATCGGCATAGGCTTTTGCAAGAACAGCCATCATGTTGTCATAGATCGCATTTACAGCTTCGGCAGAATCTGCACCGACAAATACACCATGATTCTGGAGGAAGATGACCGCAGGGGCATTTCCTTTTGCGGCTTTGTATTTTTCAACTTCATCATACACTTTCTTTGCCAGAGTATAACCGGGATCGACATAGGGGATCCAGAGAGCTTCCGGGAAGAGAGCTGCACAGGTTTCTGCACCTTTTTCAGAGCAGGTCATACCGTTGACCATGGCAGGATGCAGGTGAACGATATAAGTGAACGGCAGCAATTCATGCAGGGGAGCTTCCACAGAAGGACGTCCGGCGGATTCCGGGCAGACAGCATCCATCATCATCTGTTTTGCAACAGCTTCCCGTTCCGTCACGTCAGCAGGAAGCTGAGCGGAGAAAATGGCACGGATCTTGGAACGGTCCATTTTGACAAAATTTTCCGGTTTGATGGATTTCAGTGCGATTCCACTGGGTTTGACATAAAGAGAATTTTCATCCTTGTAAGAGGTGTTACCGCCTCCGGCAAGAACAAATTGAGGGTTGGCTCCGTATTGAACGGAGAGAGCTGTGATGATTTCCAAAGACATTTTGAATGCTCCTTTTATTCTTGAAAATTGTTGAAAAAAATATAGTCTGTAACTTTCATTCAGCGGCGTGTATTCAGCTGGACACACCGCCAGAGTGAACCTTTCGGATTGATCTTCTTACGTTCACGGATCGCCATTTCGATCGGAACATGCGTGAATGTATCGCTCCAGTGTCCGACCAACATATCGGTTCTGCCGGACATGGCGGCATGGACCGCATTCTGAGCCAGCAGCAGACAGAATACTGCATCGGAAGAGTTGGCAGGAATACCGCGGATCAGATAAGTCGGATCAAAATATTTGATATTGACTTCAAAATTCTGCCGTTTGAAATAATCTTTGATCTGATCTTTCAGGAACATGCCGATATTGTTGTTCAGCAGATTTCCGGACTTATCGACCTGACGTTCCCCGGCGATCAAATCCTGACCGGCACCTTCTGCCACGATCACAACGGCATGATGACGGCGTTTGAGGCGGTCATGCAGCATCGGCAGGAAAGAATCCGGCTGTCCCTCAAGAGTAAACTTGACTTCAGGAACCAGACAGAAGTTGACATGCGGATTTGCCAGCGAGGAATAAGCAGCAATAAATCCGCTGTCTCTTCCCATAACATGGATCAGACCGATCCCGTTGGGAGCTCCTTTGGCTTCATTGTGAGCCACAGTGATCATGGGATTGGTGGCATGGACAGCCGTTTCAAAACCGAATGTTTTATCAATCATGCAGATATCGTTATCGATCGTTTTCGGAATTCCGATCACACAGATATTGAGATTCCGTTTCTGAATTTCCTGAGCCAGCTCATGAGCCGCCCGGAGAGTTCCATCGCCGCCGATACAGAAAAGCATGTTGATGTCCATACGGATCAGAGTTTCCAGCATGGTCAGCACATCCTGATTGCCGCGGGAAGATGCCAGGATCGTACCGCCCTGTTCGTGAATTCCATCCACCGTCAGATCATCCAATATGACCGGGGAATAGCCGCAGGCGGGATTGAGTCCGGCATAACCATACGGGATCCCGTACACAACAGGAACGCCGTACACCATTTTCAAAGTTTCGGTAAGACCTTTGATGACATTATTGAGACCGGGACAGAGTCCTCCGGCAGTAAGAATAGCAGCTTTGCACCAGCGGGGATCAAAAAAAATCTTTTCACGAGGTCCGGCTTTTTCAAAAGCGTAAATTGTCTCGACAGATTCAAGATCAATTCTTGCGCCGGAAACTTCCCGGTCATAAAGGACCTTTGCATCATCCCGGGTAAAAGGAGTTGTTTGAGCCAGAGGAGTTGCGATGCGGCACTCTCCACCGGAAACACGTTGAATCGGAAATGCTTCTATTTTCATAATGCGATCCTTCCTTTCCATTAAAATTACCGGTTCCACTCCATTTTATATTTACGTTGTAATCTATCATTCCTTACGGAAAAAGGCAAGCCCTGAACCATAAAGAAATACAGGAACTTTCAAGGATTCTTTGCAATATTTCACGGTTTGGTGAAAATTATTGAAAAACAAAGTTCGTAATTCCGGAAAATCCGGTTATATTATTCCTCAAAAGAAAAAGGAGATCTGATCATGAATACAACAGTGACACATGGAGCTTTTTCAGCAGCAGGAAGTAAATTCCGTTGCGGAAATATCCCGGTCGTTGAATTGCGCGGAACATGGCGGCAGATGGGAAGACAATATGGAAATCTGATGCGGGAGGAACTCGCAAAAGTATATCAATTCGCCATGAAAAATCCGGAGGGGATCGAACGGGTCGGACAGCTTGGCAGAAATGGAAAAATCTCCGGCATCCACCGCTATGATGAACTCTACAATGGAATCGCTGAAACATCCGGATTCACTCCGGAACAACTGGCGATCATAAACTCCGTCGAAGTCGTCTATCTCGACCGTCTCGTGAAAAATGTCCGGGATATGTTCGATGCCAACCGCTGTTCCTCGCTCGCTCTCTGGGGAGACTATACAAGTAATGGCAAACTCCTGTTCGGGCGCAACTATGACTGGCTTCCCGAATTTTCAGAGATCCTTGACACTCTCACGATCAGTGTTCTGCATCCGGCAGACGGTTCTCTTCCGGTGGCATCCCTGAACTGGGCGGGATGTCTTTATATGACGACCGGGATGAACGGCAACGGAATTTTTCTGGAACTGAACAGCGGGATGTATGCCGATTCCAGAATTTTCCCGGAACGTCTGCATAATATCTGGCTTCTCTGGGAAATCCTGCTGAATGCCGACTCTCTGAACTCTGTTCAAACTGCACTTTCCACATTCCGTGCCTCGGCATCCTATCTGATTGGAACCGGAACTGCCAACTGTGCAGAATGTTTTGAATGGCATACCGGAGAGAATTCCCCCAATTCCGCCCCGCGTAAAGACGGGATGTTTGCTGCAGCAAATCATTTTACCACTCCGGGCTGGATCAATTCGCCTGATGCAGAGATGAACGGCTGTGCCTCCAGTTGTCAACGCCGGAACGCATTGGAATCTCTGGCAGAACAATATCATTCCTCCGGCAGAAAAATCGAATTGGAAGATCTCTGTTCGATCCTTGAAACATCCGCTGCCGATGGCGGGGCATGTGTCAAAGGAACCCTCTTTCAGGTCATCGCAGAACCCGCAAAAATGTGTTGGTATGTAAAAACAAAAAATCAGCAGGAATGGTCCAGGATCTTTTTCGGAAACCTCCTCAAACTTTGCGGAGATCTGGCATGAACACGGAAGAAATATTGTCGCTCTCTCTGGAACAGCTTGTTCAACAGATCGAATATCACAACCGGAAATACTGGGAAGAAGCTGAACCGGAAATATCGGATGATGATTATGATCAACTGATGCGCCGTCTGGAGGAACTTGCCCCGGAACATCCGCTTCTTACTGCGGTCCATGCCCCCACAGTCGCCGGTTCCGGAAAAGTCATTCACAAAGAACCGATGCTGTCGCTGGATAAAGCCTATTCATTGGATGAAGTCATGGAATGGGCAGGAAAATTCGCACGGAATCAGGAGGAGATCTTTCTGATCCAACCGAAATATGACGGCATTTCCGCCAACTGGCAGGGCGGTGTCCTTGCCACCCGCGGAGACGGTGAAACAGGAGAAGATATCACAGATAAAGTCCCATTGATCGAACTGGAACATCCCGCCGGGATCTTTCCGCTTTCCGAATATCGCAGCAAAGCTCGCGGAGAGATCCTGATCCGATCCGATGACTTCCGGACACTCTATTCAAAAATTGTCAATAAAAACGGAAAGACTTATAAAAATTCCCGGAATGCCGCTGCCGGGATCATGGGATTGAAAGATATCACTATGATGCAGTTGCAGCACGCAAAACTGACTCTGGTCGATTACTCTCTCTACTCCTGGGAATCCTCCTTCGGAACTCTCCGTTCCAACTGGGATACTCTTGTTGCAAAAATCGAAGAACTCCCTTATCCCATGGACGGGATCGTGATCAAACTCAAAGATCAGGAATACTCCCGTTCGCTCGGTTCAACAGCGCATCATCCGCGCGGACAGATCGCATTCAAATTCAGCGGAGTCCGCCGGACAACCACGCTGCTCAATGTGGAATGGAGTTTCGGAAAAACAGCTCTGACTCCGGTGGCAGAAATCGAACCGGTGGAAATCTCCGGAACCACTATCCGCCATGTAAGTCTGCATAATCTGCAGAATATTCTTGACAAAGATGTGCATATTGGAGACACTGTAACCGTGGAACGTGCCGGAGATGTGATCCCGTATATCGTCAGCTGTGAACCGGGAACAGAACGGAAATCATGCCTGATCTCGCATTGTCCCTCCTGCGGATCGGAGCTGGTTCAGGATTTGCCGGAACTGCGCTGTGTCAACCCGGAATGTCCCGAAACATTGCTGATGCGTCTGCTGGCAGCAGTCCGGAATATCGGAATCGAACGGCTCGGCGAACCCAATCTGCGCCGGATGAGTACGGTTCTCGGAGTGAAAAGCTTGAAGGATATTTTCAATCTGACCGTTGCCGACATTATGAAACTTGACGGTTTTCAGGAACTTTCCGCCAACAATCTCTATCGCGAGATCCAGAATGCAAAAACCGTTCCGGACTGGCAGCTTTTGGCGTCTCTGAATATCAAAGGGATCGGACCGAATATTGCAAAATCACTCTTGAAAGATCATACTCTTCAGGAACTTGCCGCAATGAATCAGGAACAACTGGCTTCTCTGGAGGGAATCGGACCGGAACGTGCGGTTGCCATTGAACTCGAACTGCGGGAACGGAAAGATGAAATCGATGAACTGATTTCCTGTATCAATCTCCAGCAATCCAAATCCGATGGTTCTCAACCGGCACGCCCAACCGTATGTTTCACCGGAAAAATGCCCGAAAAACGATCCTATTATGAGAAACTCGCAGCCGCTCATGGATATGATGCGGCAGACAGTGTCACCTCGACTCTCTCCATTCTGGTGACAGCCGAAGACAACGCCACCTCTTCCAAAGCGAAAAAAGCCGCTTCTCTCGGAGTCAAAGTCATGACGCTGAAAAATTGGCTCGCCACACTGGAAGGAAACAAAGAAGAACAAACACAGAATCATTCCGATGAACCGGATCTGTTCAGCGGTTTCGGGTTCTGATGAAAAGGATCAATACGTTATGAACAAAGCATTTTTTCTCGACCGGGACGGAGTGATCAATGTGGAAGTGAATTACCTCCACACTCCGGAAGAAACAGTCCTGAACGAAGGAACAGCCGAAGCGATCCGCAAAATCAATGAAGCCGGATATCTGGCGATCGTAGTTTCCAATCAGGCAGGGATCGCATACGGCATGTATGGAATGGATGACGTGAAAAAAGTGGAAAATAAAATCCGTGAACTCCTGGCTCCGGCAAAAATCGACGCATTCTATTATTGTCCGCATCACGCTGAAAAAGGAGTCATCCCGGAATATACGATCGACTGCAGCTGCCGTAAACCAAAACCGGGAATGTTATTGCAAAGTGCCGCCGATTTTGATGTGGATCTCTCACAATCTTTTATGATCGGAGACCGTCTTTCCGATATTCATGCAGGCGATGCCGCCGGAGTCAAAGCCTCGGTCATGGTCCTGACCGGACACGGGCACAAAGAACTTGCAAAGGCTCAACAGGAAGGACAGATCGTAAAGGACGACATTCTCCGGGCAGTAGAATATTTGCTGAATTTATAAATTTTTATTGCATTTCTCCAAAAATGGTGTAAATTGATATACATCATCAATTTTGCAGGGGGATTCCGGTTATGGCAAAAGGAAAAAAGAAAAGTGCAAACTCGCTTGACTCTCTCAAGCGTAAATTCATACGTATGCAGTCGCCGGCAGGTTTCGGCGGCGCACGCAGATATGAATCACTCGCATATATCAATGTCCCGGCTGAACTCGGAAGACGGGATGCGGCGTATCTGCAAATGCAGAAATATTTTTTCGAAGCACCTTTTGATATCCCGTGCCAGGAACGGAAAAATCTTTACAGCAGATTGATCAAACTGATGGATATCGTTGTCCGCAAAACAGAATTCATCCATAAGGCGGATCATGATGAAAAAAGATCCATCGAAAATACGAAAGTTCTCCTCTATCACCGCCTGGTACGGAAATTTTTCATTGTTCTCGATCAGATGTCTGACTTGCAGAACCCGCCCGATCAGACGAATCATTCCCTGACAGAACTTTTCGGGCTGCTCAACATGGGCTCCATCGAAGAATTGGAAGCCACTTTCGGCAGAGGCGAAGCCGCACTCTTTGAAGGCGGAAAAAAAGTTTTCAAAATGGCATTTGAACAGTTCCAACTCGTTCACAAGGAACATGTAAAACATTTTTCAAAAGAAGACAGTGAACGCTATGAGCGTGCGTTTGCACTTTATTCTGAACTCTATGCCGATCCGGATAATATCTGAAAGATTTATCTGAAAATTGCCAAAAGAAAAATCCTGCAAACTCTCATGCACGGTCTGTTTTTCCGGTCAGTTCAAAATATGACGGATATACCGGATCCGGTTCATAAGGCATGAATGCAATACTGTAAAAATCGGTATTGCATCATGCCCGTATCGCCAGCTGAACACTTTTACCTTCAAGAGATCGAATCAAAGATTTTGCCGGTGAAAAGTTCCCGTCTGCTGTCCGGTTCACAAATCGTACTGAGATTTTTCTTTTTCAGATTCAAACATACATCCTGACACGTTCCGTATCAGTGGGATACTTGCAGAAAAAACGGCGTAG
>JAGCNI010000115.1 GCA_017646015.1 Lentisphaeria bacterium | reverse complement strand
TTTCATTGCATTGATTTGAGCAAGAGCAACTTCCTTGTTGGGAGCATCAATCACAGCACCATAGCGGCTGCTTGTTGCAGAGCCTCATCTGGATCACTGGTTTTCAAAGAAAATTCTCTGCGTTCACCGGTTGCAACTTGAACCCGGTAATAATAGGTGCCTTTCTTTCCCTTTTTTCGTAATGTTCCCAGAAGTTTACTCATTTTCTTTCGACTTTTCCATGCGATTTCGTTTTTCATGACGTGACCATTCCTTTTGGCACGTTACGACATAACCAAGCACATGAAATAAGGATTTGCAAGATGTGTGGGGCAAATATGGGGCAAATACATGAAATTTGAGTGTAAAAGTGGTGCCCGGAACGGGACTCGAACCCGTATACCCTGAGGTGACAGATTTTAAGTCTGTTGCGTCTGCCATTTCGCCATCCGGGCGGTTTGGTTCAAGTGTTTTCTGTTCCGTTGAAACAGAAAAACACTTGAACTTTTTTGATTGTCAGGAGATTGCCGGTTTTGCATCCAGGATCTGGAGCTGACGCCGTTTTTCTCCATAATATTCGTTGATATGAGGCAATGCGATCACATCCCACGGGATTTTCGGATCGATCACCATATTGAAAGCGATGAAATCCGTTGTATCGCCATTCATATCACGCATAATTCCTTTTGTATGTCCCGCTTTGATCGGGAAAGTCCGCACGATTTCCATGTGATTCAGGCGGAATGACGGTTGCGGATTGCCATGTCCGAACGGACCGAGTTTCGGGTAGAGAGCGAAGAAATCATCGCCCAATTCCGAAAGATCCACTGTTCCGTCATAAGTCACACTGTCATTGATGTCACACGGAGAGATCTCTTCCCGGACATGTTGTTCAAATTCCTTTTGGAACTCTGCAATTTTATCCTGGGGCAATCCCAATCCGACCGCCATAGGGTGTCCCCCGTAACGGGTCAGAAGATGCGAACTCTTGGACAGGATCTTGATCAGGTTCACACCGGGGATGCTGCGTCCGGATCCGTGCGCTTCATCGCCCTGGATCGTCAGAACGATCGCCGGACGGTTGTAATCGCGCGCGAACCGTGAAGCCACGATCCCGATCACACCCTGATGCCAATCTTTCCCTGCAGCCGTGATTGTCATGGATGTCGCAAATGTGGGAAGCGACTCCACCTGACGTTTGGCTTCCGAAAAGATCTCCTGTTCCTTAGCCTGCCGCCGCTGATTGAATGACTCAAGCATATCAGCATAGCGGTAAGCATCCACTATATTGGAGGCATTGAGCAACTCCAGCGCAGTATTTGCATTTCCCAACCGACCTGCGGCATTGATCCGCGGAGCCAGTTTGAAAGTGATATCCGATGGCGAGATGGAAGAATCCACGTGGGAAACTTCGATCAGAGCCCGGATCCCCGGACGCAACTGTTTACGCAGAGTCTCCATCCCGTACTTCACCAGAATACGGTTTTCACCCAACAGCGGAACGATATCCGCCACTGTTCCAAGGGCAACAAAATCAAGGACATCCTGCAACTCTGTTGCATATCCGCCCAAGTTGTTTTCCCTGCCGTACTTGATGAACGCATGAGCCAGTTTGAATGCGACGCCTACCCCGGAAAGCTGATGCATATCAGCCAGCTCCGGATTCAGTTTCGGATTCAGAATAGCCAATGCCGGAGAAGGAGTATCCCCCGGTTCATGGTGATCTGTAATAATTACGTCGATTCCGCGGGCGGACGCTTCTTCCACTGCAGGATTACTGTTGATCCCGCAATCCACTGTGACCAGGACTTTACACGGAGAGGGAGCCGACTCCAAAGCCTTAACCAAAGACTCCGGAGTGAATCCATAACCGTCATCAAAACGATGCGGCAAAAATGAACTGATCACCGCCCCGTTTTTCTCCAATACCCATGAAAGCAGCGAAGTCGCTGTGATTCCATCGGTATCGTAGTCACCGTGAATCAAGATGCGTTCGCGATTGCGAATCGCCTGCCAAAGCCGTCTGACGGCAATGTCCATACCCGGAAAACGGTAAGGATCTGACAAATCGGCGAATTCATTATAAAAATAAGCATCCACCTCTTCTGCACCGATGCCCCGGGCAGCAAGATATAAAGCCACTGCCCGTGGAATCCGTTTGTTCCTCACCAGTTCCTGTATTGTGTTTTCTTTGCCTTCAGAAGCTGAAATCCATAGTTTTGTACCCATTCTACCTTTCTTGTTTGATAAACCTGCAAGCAATATAGTACCATTTTTCAAAACATCAAATCAAAACAAGGCTTCAAATCAAAAAAAAAGTAAAAAGTTTGGAATATCTTCACTTTTTTCCGCTTTTGGAAATTGAAATCATCAAAAAATGCATTATATTATGATTACATTCCCAAAAATAACAGTGCACTCGTAGCTCAGTTGGATAGAGCGTCTGCCTCCGGAGTAGAAGGTCGTGGGTTCAAGTCCCGCCGAGTGCACCATTTACCAATTTTCCGGATTCAGTCAATCAGAATTAAATCCCGTTTTTCTTTCATTTTTCATATACCCAAATATAAAAAGGAGAAATTACAATGCAAATCATTGATGTCCATACACATATTGGAAAACAAAATTGTTTTGATTTTCAGGACACTCCGGAAGAGTTGATTCTTGATTTGAAAAGATCCGGTGTGACCGGGGCTGTTTTTCATCCCACGACCGGTACAGTAGCTGCAACAGAAGAAGATATGGAAAACGCTGCTGCTGAAGCATTGGCATTGTATGAAAAAAATCCGGACTTTCTCTATCCTGCCATCACGATCCGACCGGAATTTCCGGAAAAAAGCCTGTATCTGCTGGATATGTTCTGCGAACGGAGATTTGTCTGGGTGGGGGAATGTCTTTCCAATTACGGAGAGAAGATCCAATTTGATGATGAACGCTGGGTCAAACTTTTCCGGATCTGTGCGGAACGGAATCTGATCGTTCAGCTGCATAATGGCCCGGATGTGGTTCGATTGGCAAAACTACTGCCGGAGTTGACTGTGGTCGGCAGTCATCTCTATTCAGCCATATTGCCGGAACTGGTTGATCTTCCAAACGTTACAGTGGATATCAGCGGAATGCACGGTGGGCTGTACCGTCATGCAATCACCCAGGCACGCGCCATGTTCGGATATGAACGGATGCTCTACGGAACCGATATGCCCATTTATGATCAGGATGCTTTTATTGTCCGGACAAAACGTGATTTCCCGGAAGAGGAACAGGAAGCTGTTTTTTCTGGGAATCTGCTGAGGCTCCTGCGTGAACACAATTCCTGCCCCGCTTTCGGACAGAAATAACATTTTTTCAAAAATAAAAATCAAAAAAATCCCGGACAAGCTGCTATCGGTCTTTGTCCGGGATTTTTTATTTCTGATGTGCTGACAGAGAAGATTACAGTGTTTTGATAAATTCCAATCCGGCTGCAACTTCTTCTGAAGGACAACGTTGTTCCAGTAATTTCCGGGCGGGATGATTCAGGATCGCTTGATGAAATTCACGGGGAAGATCTCCTTGTCCCGGAACAAGATGCATATCCCGGAAGAGAGACTCTCCGCCTGTGATACGGGAATCGGACCAGTGAAAACGACCAATGTAATCCGGATGTTCCAGGTATTTCCACAAGGCTGCAAGACGTTTTTCATCTGTCGGCTCTTCGGCGGCACAGCTGGCGGCATGACTGCTGTCAAAGGTCAATTTCACATTGGGACGGTTGATATCACGATACAACTGGAACCATTCTTCACTGTGGCAGGCAAAAACGACGCGCATATCCGCCGGAAGATAAAGCTGATTTTCCAGACAGACAATCAGCCCTTTTTCTGCGAGATAATCGGCGATTTCCCGTAGGGAATCGATCAATTTTTCATAAACTCCGGTGGTGACTCCTTTTTCGCTCATCACGCCGCAGGGGTGCATCACAACCCGGTCAACCGGATACAGTACTGCTTTATCCGCAGCCCGTTTCACAAATTCCAAGCCTTGCTGACGTATTGTTTCATCCGGGGAAGCAAAGTTCACTCCGCTGTAAGGCAGATGGACGCCATGGACAAAGGGAATATATTTTTCGTAACCCTCCAAGACATCATCCCGGGTGATATGGGTTTCTACTCCGAGAGAGTGCTGACTGAGAAAATCCGGATCGTGGATCGGGCGTACCAAAAGCATTTTTCACCTCAGAAATAAATTGGATTGAGAAGGAAAACAGGTTCAAATTCTCCTTCGGTATATTTACGTTTCTGCATTTTTCCGGAACCACGGACACGGTAATATTTACCATCCGGCACAGAGAATGTCTGATCAAAACGATCGGAGAAATCTGTAAATTCTGCAATGGTTCTGCCCTCAGAAACAACTTCCACTTTTTCCATTTCGCCACAGAGATCAAATGCAAGATGCATTTTGCGTGATCCGTTGTCCGCTGTAACATCAAATTCAGGATTGGCGATCAGATTACCGCACATGGTATAAAAATTTCCGTTCCGGTAAGCATTGAGAATGGATTTATAACTGATCTCTTCCACGTTCAGACAATCCTGCACGAACTCACCGGGATAATAATCATGCCCGCCGGCAGTGAAATGTTTGTGGAAGTCGGAACCGCAACGGGCTGAGAGCCGGAATCCGGCAGTGAGCAGTTTATCCCATTCAGCTCCGATGTCCCAAGTCTGCGGAGCACGGCGTTCGCCACGATCAAGACATGCAAGCACACGGAATACCGGGGATTCAGCCAATTTGAACAGATTTTCCAGCGCAACATCCGGCGCATTCGGGTGGTTGAAGATCATGAAACAGTTATCTTTCCAATTTTCTTCCACGAAACGCAATTCTTCCATGGCAGACTCAATACCTTCAACCCCGGAGTAACGGTCAAAGTTTTCCACCAGAGAACGGAGCAGCTCCAGCTCTCTGTCATCAGGCGTAGTAACAAACATCACATGGCGCGGGATGGGAAATTCCACTTCCGCAGTACAGAAAATCGGCAGATCAAATTTTTTCCGTGCGGCAATTACTTCCGCATACTGATTTTCGATACGCCAGAATTCCGGCTTCAATGCATGCCCGGAAATTGCCATGTAATCACAATACTCACGAGCGTGTTCTACTGTTTCTTCCACTGAGATCGAACCATCTCCGCAACAATGGGAGTGAACGTGTAAATCACCTTTTATCCACATAAGAAATCCATTTCCAAAGATTATTATTTTATGATATCGGATTCAAAAAACAATATACATGATAAGATGGATTTTTTCAACTGGAAAAAGGGTGAAATGATTTGAAAATATATTGCAGGACAATTATATTAATTCAAAAAACAGGAGATAGAAATCATGATGTTGAAAAACTTTTTTTACGGATGCCTTTTTATACTCGGGATCCATTGTTGTTCTGCAAAAGAGATGAAAGTTCTGATGATTGGAAACAGTTTTTCTGTTTGTGTTGGAAAGGAACTGCCGAATATAGTGAACTCGGTTCCTGATCACAAATTGGAACTGACCAGTGCCTATATCGGCGGATGTCCGTTGGACCGGCACAGCCAGAATCTTCTGAAAGCAGAAAAAGATCCTTCTTTCAAGCCATATCATATCAAAATCTGGAAATCGGAAAATCCGAAACAGGAAAAAACTTTCCTCGCGAATGTCAATATGCTTTTAAAAGAAAACCGTTATGATGTAATCACAATTCAGCAGGGGAGCCAGAAAAGTTGGAACTATGCAACTTATCAACCATTTGCAGAACAACTTATTTCTTATATCCGCCAACATCAGCCCCATGCTGAAATTGTGATCCAGCAGACATGGGCATACCGTAACGATCACGCATTTATTCAGCCGAATCCGAAAGCAAAATGGAAATTCGATCAGAATGGAATGCATGAACGGATCCGGGAGGCATATCAGAAACTGGCGGCGGCTCATCAGCTGCGAGTGATTCCGATGGGTGAAGCGGTTTTTTATTTCCGCAAATATTCCCCGGTCAAATATCGCTCCGAAGTAACACAATATCCGGCTCTTCCCTCCTCAGATGGCGATGTCGTAGGAAAGGCATGGTGGGCAAAAAAAGATGGAAAATATTCCTTGCGTAAAGATTGTATTCATTTGAACAAAGAGGGTAATTATCTGCAGGCATGTCTCTGGTTTTCTTTTCTCTATGATGAACCGGTCACTAAAATAAAGTATGTTCCGGCATGGATGAAACCGGAACAGGCTGAACTGATCCGGAGATGTGTTACAGATGCCCTGCAAAATTATAAACAGGTCAAGTAAGACTTTTCAATAAAAAACAAATAACATGGAGGTTGATATGGATTTCCTTGATATTATGAGAGAAAGAAGAAGCTGCCGCTGCTATGATCCGGAAAAACAGGTTTCCCGTGAAGATTTGCTCAAAATCGTTGAAGCCGGGCGTCTTACGCCCAGCGGATGCAACTCTCAACCATGGAAATTTCTGGTCATTGATTCTCCCGAAGCAAAAGAAAAACTCTGTGATGCGATCGTTGTCAGAAACGGTGTGACCGGAGCTCCCTGGCGACATCAGGTTTCCGCTTTTATTATTTTTGTGGAACAAAAAGCCAAAGTGATGAAAGTGGTTGAAGAGCATTATCATGATACCCAACGTTTTGCACAGGGAGACATCGGGGCGGCATGTATGAATATGTGTCACGAAGCCTTTTCTCTCGGTCTGGCAACCTGCGTGATCGGAATGAACGATCAGGCAAAAATGGAAGAATATTTCGGGATCCCCCACGGCTGCGAAGCAAGACTGGTTCTGGCTGTCGGGTACAGTGCGGAAAAAAATCCTTTTACGAAAGTACGCAAACCTCTTGAGGAAGTCTGTTCCTTCAATCATTGGGAATAAACTGAAAAAATCCCGGACAACGACCGATAGCAGCTTGTCCGGGATTTTTTAAATTATTTCTTTGAAAAGAACGTTATTTCTGTCCGAAAGCGGGGCAGGAATTGTGTTCACGCAGGAGCTTCAGCAGATTTCCGGCAAAGACCGCTTCCTGTTCCTCTTCCGGGAAATCACGTTTTGTCCGGACAATAAAAGCATCCTGATCATAACCGGGCATATCGGTTCCGTAGAGCAGCCGTTCATAGCCGAACATAGAACGGGCATGTTCGATTGCATGACGGTACAGCCCGCCGTGCATTCCGCTGATATCCACTGTAACGTTTGGAAGATCAACCAGTTCCGGCAATATGGCTGGATAGAGATGACTTCCGACCACAGTCAACTCCGGCAGTAGTTTTGCCAATCGAACCACATCCGGAGCATTATGCAGCTGAACGATCAGATTCCGTTCCGCACAGATCCGGAAGAGTTTGACCCAGCG
The DNA here is from genome assembly GCA_017646015.1 of Lentisphaeria bacterium. Classification (GTDB taxonomy): domain Bacteria; phylum Verrucomicrobiota; class Lentisphaeria; order Victivallales; family UBA1829; genus SIG94. The sequence goes on along the minus strand of JAGCNI010000115.1, from coordinate 196 downwards.
TTCATCATCAAATTGGATCTTTTCCCCGTAATTGGAAAGACATTCCCCCACCCAGACAAATCCCCGTTCGCAGAACATATCCAGCAGATACAGGCTTTTTTCCGGAAATTCCGGGCGTATGGTAATGCCAGGATAGAGAAAGTCCGGATTTTTTTCATACAATGCCAATGCTTCAGCAGCAGCGTTTTCCATATCT
>JAGCNI010000010.1 GCA_017646015.1 Lentisphaeria bacterium | reverse complement strand
CTACTGCAAACTGGATTTCAAAGAATACATCCGTTTTATGAATGAAAACCGCCTGGTTATTGTCCAGATCGAAGATCCCGAACCGCTTTCTCAGCTGGATGAAATCTGCAAACTGCCGGGAATCGATATGATCTTCTTCGGCCCCGGAGACTTCAGTCATGCGATCGGACATCCGGCAGAATTCGATCATCCGGAAATCACCCGTGTCCGCAAACTTATTGTCGAAACAGCTCACAAATACGGAAAATTCGCCGGAACTGTCTCCGCTCCCTCTCTGGAACAGTGCTATGCAGAAGGATATGACTTTGTCAACTGCGGTGCCGATGTGGTGGCTGTCGGTGCAAACTGCGATACGATCATGCAGAAATACGCAGACGCGACAAAATAAAACAGCAGATCAGCATAAAAAAATATCCGGATCTGAGACAAAGTGTCCGATCCGGATATTTTTTATTTACAGAAAAGATGTGTTACTTGGCAGCGGGGAGCAATTCAAACACAACAGACTCAAAGACAACGTCACTGTTTGCACCGACCAGCCATGCGGGACGAGCTTCAAGAGCCGTGGCAGGCTTTCTGAAAGTTTCAGTATATTCAGTGACAACAGAAGTTACATTTTTCACGCTGTAAGCTGTTGCAAAATTCTGCTTTTTCGCATTGTACCACCAGAGACCGATACGGGCAGTTCCTTTACCGGAGGCACGGTAAGTCACTTTGATGGTTTCGCCATCTTTTACAGTGAATTTTGGATTCAGATAAAATCCGCCGAGCTTTTTCGGATCGGTATTTTTGATTGTGAGTTTGCCATCTTTCCGTTCGACAGCGATCGTTTTGTTGAGCCAACTTGCAGGCACAACACCACATTTCGCATCACTGCTGATGAACGCTTTGATTTCTTTGTTGATAAGAGCAGCGGCATCCTCGGCAGCCATAACAGAAAGCCCCAGGACAAATGCGGCAACAATCAGAATTTTTTTCATTTTTCATACTCCTTGTTTTTTGGTGATTTACTCTAAAAGTTGCAAAACAACAGTTACTATACAGGCTGAAGCGGAAATGTCAAATTTCCAGTATATGAGTTTTCATATAATTATTCTTTCTTTTTTGCAAAAGAATCCCGGAAATAGAAGAATATACCGCCCAACGCAGCACAGATCATCCCCAGTGAATAAATGATCGGAATCAATGCAGCATGGGTATCCGAAGTCCCGAAAGCAGATAAAAGCGATTCAATACACTTGTCACGCGTACCCAATCCGCCGGGTGTTGCGGGAAGAGTCGAAACAACATTTCCCATCCCCAGAGAGAAGTAGGAGGAAATAAGATCCGGAAATTCTCCGCTGATCCCGTAAATCACCAGCACTCCGGCAAAAATCAAAAGCGGATGCAGCAAAAGAAAACTTAAAAGAAACGCCGTAAACAAACGTGTCCGGTCTTTCCGACAAACCTCCACTGAATTCAGGATCCGGCTCAACGCACCCCGGGCAAAATGATCCGCTTTTTCCAACAGTTTGGCAAAAATACGGATGCGGAAAATCAAATCCTGATACAATATCACCACTCCAGCCAGAAATCCCGCAGCACATGCCAGCAATAACGGCAGGATCAAATTCCTGAGCACAGGCGTAAAATGAAGAATGTCCGGCAGCAGACAGGCTCCGCACACAAAAACCAACAGAAAAAGCCCCATCATCCCGATCAGACGATCCAGCAGAATCGTGGCGATCCCCTCCACACGCTTGGAAGGATCTGTCTCACGGGTCAGAAAGGCAGCTTTCAATACATCTCCGCCAACCGCTCCGAGGGGAAGAAACAGGGAACACATCTGCCCCTGAAAAGTCAGACTTGCCGCACGAAAAACAGAAATCTCTATCCCCTGCCCACGCAACAACATACGCCAACGCAATGAAATCAGAAAAATCTGAATGAGAATACACAGCAAGCCGCCGAAAAAACCGAAGATCACTGCCCGGAGAGATAATTTTTCAAGTTCTTCAAAACGCACATTCCGGCACACCCAATACAACAGGATCCCGGCAAGCAGCAGACGCAGACACATAAATATATAAGGTTTATAAGTGCGGTAAAAATTCCGGCTCCATTCAGTAAAACGACTCATTTCCCAAAACCCTCCGGCAGAATTCCATTCAAACGACGCAAGCCCTCATAAATCACAACAGCTGTGGAGTTTGCCAGATTCAAACTGCGGGAGAAATTGCCCGGCATCGGAATCGTATAAAAATCAGGAGCAAACGCATCATGTATGGATTGCGGCAAACCGTGTCCCTCACTGCCGAAAACCAGGAATGCCCCCTGCGGCATCGGTGCATCCCAATAACTCTTTTCCGCTTTGGTCGAATAAAAATGAAGCGGAGCATCCCCGCGATAAATCAGAAAATCATCCCAGGATTCATGGATCTTGTACTCAATATGACGCCAGTAATCCATCCCGGAACGACGCACATGTTTGTCATCCAATTCAAAAGAAATCGGTTTTACAAGATGCAGCAGACATCCCGTACAGGCACAGATCCGTCCGATATTCCCCGTATTCTGCGGAATTTCCGGAGCCACTAATACAATATTATACAATGGGGTCATTCTTCTTCTCCACAATCCTGATTCAAAAGACGACTCAAAACAGCAGGATAATTATCCCCCTCCAGAGTTCCCATTCCCGCCAGAGGATAACCATGAGTAATACTGTCACCAAAACACACGATCCGTCTGCCGGCAAGATGATTATCCAGCAATGCCTGATATACGGTTACTGCAAGAAGACGATACCCCTCAGCTGTCAGGTGCGCCCCGTCGATCACACCGGAATTAGCCTGATTCCGGATCAGACTTTCTTTTTCCGGACCGACTTTACCAACAGTCTTGAGGATTCTGGACATATCCACAAGCGGACGGTTCAGGAATCTGGCAACGGAACGCATTGCATCCACATACTGATCAAGAATCGGATTCAGTTCAGTATCCGGACTTTGCGGAAATTTATAACGGACGATCATTTCAGGAGCATAAACCGGTGGAGAAGTCACAAAAAGAATATCTGCACCGATATCTTCGATCTGATATGCCATGTTTTTCAGATTGGAAGTGTACTCCTCAACCGTTGTCAACGCGGCGGGGTTGACTGCATCATTGGCTCCGCACTCAATGATCACGGTATCCGGTTTATGCCGGAGCACATCATTTTCAATTCGCTTGAGCATCGCACGGGAGCTGTCTCCCGGATAACCGGCATGAATGACTGTATGTTTCATAAATCCCTGCTGAATCCTGTTTTTTATTGTACTTTCTGAGTTTTTTATATTAAAAAACGTTAATATATTCTGTAAACCGGGGATTTGCAACTTGAAAAGTAAAAAAATACTGATAGATTACTTAATCTAAGTTTATATTGTGACATCAGAACATGATTACGACAGGAAAAAATATGCGTATTACATCATTTTTGAGTAAAGCCGGTCCCATCGGAAAGATTGTGCTTTTTGCCTTTCTGATGCTGACAGCAGTAATGTTCGCAGCCTGTGCCGGAATCGATCCTGATAAAAACAATGACCGTTCGATCAAGGATCTCATGGCTCACATGATCCGGAATGTCGGCGGCACATTTGCCGGAAATATGTTTGTTCCTCCGGTCAAAGCTGTGGAAGGTGTCTCAATAGCCTTGGAAGGAAAAGAAGTTGCTTTTTACAAATATGATCTGACCTTGAAGAAACAGCGCAACAAAGTCGAGCATATCCGTAAAACAGGGCAGCTTTATATAAACGGGGTCAGATTCGAGGCGGAAGTCAACGGTTCATTTGTCATGATCAATCATGCGGTGAATTTGAAAAAAGCAGAACTGATCAAAGCATTTCAGAAATTTTAACTACATTGTTATAATAAAATATATCTTTTGCCGAATCCATTGTAAAATCATTTGAAAGGGAAAAAAGAAATGGCAAAAACAAAAACAACGGCGTCTAAAAAAGCTGACGTCAAGTACGTGTATCTCTTTGGAAAAGGGATCTCCGATGGCAATGCCTCAATGAAAAACCTCCTGGGAGGTAAAGGCGCAAACCTTGCAGAAATGGCGAATCTCGATTTACCTGTGCCTGCCGGTTTCACAATCACCACGGAATGCTGTGTCGATTACTTCACCTCCGGGATGAAGTACCCCGCCGGACTTGAAAAACAAGTCGTCGAAGCACTCAAAAAAGTCGAAAAAATCATGGGAATGAGCTTTGGCGATCCCAAAAATCCGCTCCTGGTCTCCTGCCGCTCCGGCGCAAGAAGCTCCATGCCCGGTATGATGGAAACCGTCCTCAACGTCGGTCTCTCCTCCAAAACCATCCCCGGATTGATCAAGAAAACAAAAAATGAACGCTTCGTCTATGACGCATATCGTCGTCTCATCATGATGTACTCTGACGTCGTCATGGAAAAAGCAGAAGGCATCGAACCCGCTGACGGAAAAGGTATCCGCAAACATCTCGATGACATGCTCGCTGCTTACAAAGCTAAAAAAGGTTATGCTTCCGACACCGATTTGACTGTCGCTGACCTCAAAAAACTTTGCGAAGACTTCAAGAAAACCGTTAAAAAAGTCCTCAAAGCTGAATTCCCCGATGATGCAGAACAGCAGCTCTGGGGCGGTATCGGCGCTGTCTTCAAAAGCTGGAACGGTAAAAAAGCTGTCTCCTATCGCCGAATCGAAGGTATTCCGGATGACTGGGGTACCGCCGTCAACGTCCAGAGTATGGTGTTCGGTAACATGGGTGAATCCTCCGCAACAGGTGTGGCATTCACACGTGACCCGGCAACCGGGGACAATAAATTCTACGGTGAATGGCTCGTCAATGCTCAGGGCGAAGACGTTGTCGCCGGTACCCGTACCCCCAACCCGCTGAACAAAGATACCAAAAACGAACAGAACAAGCATCTCAAATCCATGCAGGAACTGCTCCCCTCCATCTACAAGGAACTGGATGCAATCCGCACAAAACTGGAAAAACATTATCACGATATGCTTGATATCGAGTTCACCATCCAGGAAAAGAAACTCTACATGCTCCAGTGCCGCGTCGGTAAACGTACCGGTATGGCTGCCCTCAATATGGCGATGGACATGCTGGATGAAAAACTGATCGACAAAAAAACAGCTGTCTGCCGCGTTTCTCCGAACCAGCTCTATGAACTGCTCCTGCCGATCCTCGACCCGAAAGCTGAAAAAGCTGCTGAAAAAGACGGCAAGCTCTTCACAAAAGGTCTCCCCGCAGGCCCCGGCGGTGCTGTCGGTCAGATCGTTTTCACCTCCGAAAAAGCTGTTGCACTTCAGAGCAAAGGTATCAAATCCATCCTCGTCCGTGAAGAAACCAATCCGGAAGACGTTGAAGGTATGCGTGCTGCAGACGGTATCCTCACTGCCCGCGGCGGTATGACCAGTCACGCTGCTCTCGTTTGCCGCGGATGGGGTAAATGCTGTATCGTCGGCGCCGGCGAACTCAAAATCGACGAAGTCAAAGGAACTGTTTCCGTTGGTAAATTCTCCTTCAAAGAAGGCGATATCATCAGCCTCAACGGTACAAAAGGATATGCTTACGGCGGCGAACTGGCTACCATGTCCGCTACTGAAAATCCCCGTTTCCAGAAATTCATGAAACTGGCTGACTCCTTCCGCAAACTCGGTGTCCGTGCCAATGCTGATACTCCGGCAGACGCACAGCTCGCACGCAGCTTCGGCGCAGAAGGTATCGGCCTCTTCCGTACTGAACACATGTTCTACGGTCAGGGCGCAGCAAAACCGCTCTTCGCTCTCCGTAAAATGATCCTCAGCGCAACAGAAGCAGAACGCGTCAAAGCTCTTGACGAACTCTTCCCCTATGTCAAAAAAGACATCATGGCAACTCTCAAAGCCATGGATGGAAATTCTGTCACGATCCGTCTCCTGGATCCCCCGCTGCATGAATTCATCCCCCACAGCGAAGACCAGAAGAAAGAAATCACAAAAGCTCTCAAGATTTCTCTCTCCGAATTCGAAAAACGCGCTGCTGCTCTCAAGGAAAACAACCCGATGATGGGTCATCGTGGTGTCCGCCTCGGTGTCACTTATCCGGAAATCACTGCAATGCAGATCCGCGCTATCCTCGAATGCGCAGCTGAAATCATCAAAGACGGCGGTAAATGCAAACCGGAAATCATGATCCCGGTCACTTGCGATCCCTCCGAACTCAGAGACCAGAAGAAGATCATCGCTGCTGTCGCAGCAGATGTCTGCAAAAAAGCTAAAATCAAAAAGATCGACTATATGGTCGGTACCATGATCGAAATCCCCCGTGCCGCTCTCCTCGCAGGACAGATGGCAGAGGAAGCAGACTTCTTCTCCTTCGGTACCAATGACTTGACTCAGATGACATTCGGTTTCAGCCGTGATGATATCGGCGGATTCCTCGGAAGCTATCTTGACAAGAAACTGTTGGCTGCTGACCCCTTCCAGACCATCGACCAGAGTGGTGTCGGTGTTCTGATCCGTCATGCAGTCAAAGAAGGACGTGCCACCAGCAAGAACCTCAAAGTCGGTATCTGCGGTGAACAGGGCGGCGATCCCAAATCCGTCGCATTCTGTCATGCACAGGGACTCAACTATGTCTCCTGCAGCCCCTTCCGTGTGCCTATCGCACGACTCGCTGCTGCTCAGGCTGCCATAGAAGCAGAGTCTAAATAATCAGACCCCCTCCTTGAGGGGGAGAGGATCATCCTTCGGGATAGCTTTCTCTCCCCCTCTCTTTATTTTGAACTCAAAACATTCCGGAGAAGATTCCCCATGCGAAGCCTGATCATCAACGGTACATCCCGGATTTCGGGAAATGTCAAAATCGGCGGCAATAAAAATGCTGTCCTCCCCATGATCGCAGCAACCCTCCTCACAAAAGATGATGTGATCATGCACAACGTTCCGGAAATTCTGGACGTTGATATGATGTTGAAGATTCTTCAGACTCTCGGTGCCAATGTGGAACGCAGTGGCAACACGGTCAGAATCAATACCTCCGGAGTCACCAAAAATGAAATCCCCAGAAATCTCTGTTCTGCTCTCCGCACTTCATTCCTGTTTGCCGGACCTCTGGCTGCCCGTTGCGGATCGGCAATTCTCTATCCGCCCGGCGGGGATGTGATCGGACGCAGACGTCTGGATTCTCATTTTTACGGTCTGAAAAAGCTGGGAATCCCCCTGAAAAATGAGGAAATCCCGTTCACTTTTGAAAAAACGCCCCGCGGATTACGCGGAACAGAATTGTTTCTGGATGAAGCCAGTGTGACTGCGACCGAGCATATTCTCATGGTCGCCGCAGCAGCATCCGGAACCACGATCATCCGGAATGCTGCCTCTGAACCCCATATCCGTCAGCTGGGTGAAATGCTCATCGGAATGGGTGCAGAAATCTCCGGATTGGATTCGAATACGATCAAGGTCAAAGGTTGCGATAACTTGCATGGAACAGAAGTCACTGTTGAAGGTGACCACATTGAAGCGGCAAGTTTCATTGCACTGGCGGCATGTACCAAAAGTCCGATCACCATTGAAGGAATCATGAAACCTCATGATTACTGGATGGCTCGCCGTGTGTTTGAACGGATCGGTGTCAAATTTAAAATTCAGCCGGATCATATTGAAGTTCCCGGAGGACAGCGTATGCGGATCCAACCGGATTTCGGTAATGCGATCCCTCAGATCTCTGACGGTCCCTGGCCTCAATTTCCGAGCGATATGATGAGTTGTATGATCGTATGCGCCACACAGGCAAAGGGCTCTGTACTCTTTTTTGAAAAAATGTTTGAAAGCCGCATCTATTTTGTGGATCGACTGATCGCCATGGGAGCCAATGCAGTTGTCTGTGACCCCCACCGTGTTGTGATCTCCGGTCCGGCAAAACTCCATGCAGTGGAAATGTCAAGTCCCGACATCCGGGCAGGAATGGCAATGGTGCTGGCGGCAATCTGTGCAAAAGGACGTTCCGTTGTTCATAATGCAGATACTATTTTCCGCGGCTATGAAAAAATCTGTGAAAAGCTGACAGCTCTCGGCGTGGATGTAACTCTCGAAGAACACTGAAAAAAATATCCTGCCATCCTCTTCAGCTCCTTTTATCCCGAAACTGTATGAATATTGTATAGTTTTTGCAAACATCATTGAAGATTTTTTAATTTATGCTACAATATGTATCATTTTTTGAGATAGAATACACATGAAAGGAATTGACTGTAATGAATAAAAATGTATTGAAAAATCTTTTTTCTACTGAAAAATTGCCGGAAACAATTTTCTGGATCGCCGCGATCGTACTGCTTTTTCTGAATCTCGGCAAAGCGGATCTGGCTGGTTCTGAATCCCGTTGGGCAGGTGTTGTCAGAGAAATGTTCTCTTCCGGAAATTTTCTCCAACCAACAGTCAATTTTGAGCCTTATTTTGACAAACCTCTTGGCAGTTACTGGATGATCGCATTCTTCACTCTGTTCAATCACAATACTGTCAATGAGCTTCTGATCCGTATTCCCAGTGCGATCGCCGGACTGGCAACACTCTGGGCAACCCGTTCCATCGCCGGAATTTACGGAGATAAACGGATCGTTATTGCTGCCGGTTGGCTGATGCTCACCATTTACAGTTTTGCATTCTGGGGCCGTCTCGGTGAAGCGGATATGCTCAACGCAGCGTTCAGTACGATTGCAGTGGCATGGTATCTGCGACAGAGAGAAAACGCCGGATTCGGGTCTTATCTGCTCTTCGGTGCATTGTGTGCGATCGGAGGTCAGACAAAAGGTCTCAGTGCGATCGCTGTTCCGGTTCTGGCGGTTTTTGTGGATGTAATTCTCCGGAAAGATTGGAAAAAACATCTCAACTGGCAACTTGTTGCTGCCGGTATTCTTTCTGCCATGATCTATTTTGTACCATTCATCTGTGCCATGTATAAAAGCGGAGATTACTCCAGCAACGGCTTGGCTCTGGTCTTCCGGGAAAATATTGTCCGCTACTTTCAGGCATTTGACCATGAAGAAGGATGGTATGCTTACTTTATCCATGTTGCCCAACTCTTTCTCCCCTGGACTCCGTTCCTGATTTTTGCTTTGATCTGGACCGTTAAAGAGTGGCAGAAAGAAGATTTGAATGTCCGCTGGCTTCTGCTTTCCATTGGTGCAATTTTTCTGATCTTCTCTCTTTCCGACTCCAAACGGATCTATTATATTCTGCCGATCCTTCCGTATTGTGCCGTTGCAACAGCACGTTATCTTTGTACGGAAAATCTTTCCGGGATCCAGCGGAAGATCCGGGATATTCTTTTCAAAATCTATGGCAATATCATGCTCCCCGCTTCAATTCTGCTCCTGATTGCCGGAGTTGCAGCCATTTTCACAGTTCAGTTTTTTACCCAAAATATTGAAATGCAATCAGAAATCAGAAATATTGCACAGATCACGATCCTCCCCTCTTTGATGATCCTGGTCCTCGCTCTGCAATACAGAAAAAATACAAATCACTACTGGTATGCCGGAGTCAACCGGGAGTTCGGGCTGGCAACACTTTCATTCCTGATCATCATGATCACTGTTTTCTGCGTGATCCGTCCCTATGCCGATGCTCATTTCCGGACAGAAAAACAATATTTTGCAGAAATTGCAGAACTCTTCCGCAAGGAAAATGTGAAAACAAATCAGATCTACTTCTTCTACAAACGTTTCCGGGCGGCAATCTTCTATTTCAACCGTCCAGAAAAAATCGAAGTGATTGTGATCGATCCAACTCAGAAAAAGATGTTGGAAGAACCGTTAGTGAAATTTCTGCAAAACAGAAGCACCACAGAAAAAAGCTATCTGATCTCTCAGGATCGTTATTTTAACAGGATTCAGGATCCTTTCATCAGAAAAGAACTGGCAACAGGCAGAACAGTTGATGAACCGGAATTCTCCTGGGAAAACCGGGAAACAAAACGGGAAAAATTCCGTATGATCATTCTGCCCCCGCGGAAACCGTAATACAATCAAAGAGACAACCATGAAAATCATGATGATCATCACGGGTTTATATCCCGGAGGAGCGGAAAAAATTGTGCTGGAAACAGTACGTTGTCTTCTGGAAAAAGGAGAAACTCCTCTGGTTGTCTCTCTTCTGAAAGAACCGTCCGAACCGGAAAATACGATCGTCTGCAAACTCCGTTCGCTTGGAATTTCTCCTTATTTTCTGAATATTTCCCACAAGGATCCGGGAGGATTTTTCCGATTGATCGACATTATCCGCAAAGAGAAACCGGATATTCTTCATGCACACCTGATCCATGCAGGACTGGCTGCACGCTTCGCCCGTCTTTTCAATCCGCGGATCCCGCTGATCTGTACGACCCATATTGCAGAACGCAGAAATGGTCTCTCTCAGAAAATCCTTTTTTCTCTGGATCATCTGACAGGCTTCCTGTGCGATTGCCGTACAGCAGTCTCAAAAGCCGCAGCTGAATTTCATGAAAAAAAATGCAGATTGAAAAAAGATTCGATCCGTGTTATTTACAATGGTTCAGATCCCGTGATTCCGGCTTCACCACAGACAATTTGCAAATTTCAAGAAGAAAATCATCTGCAGGATGTGACAAAAATCATCGGTTCGATCGGACGTCTTGATCCGCAGAAAGGATATGATATTTTCCTTCATTCCCTACCTGCCCTTGCCAGACTGATCCCGGAAAAACAGCGATGGGGAGTGGTTCTGATCGGGGATGGACCGGAAAAAACAAAACTGCAGAAAATCGCCACTGAAATGATGCAACAGTTTCCCTCTCTGCATATTGTTCTGCCCGGATACAGACCGGATGCAGCTTGTTTGATGACAATGTTTGATCTCTTTGTCATGCCCTCCCGGTACGAGGGGTACGGACTGGCTTTTACGGAAGCAGTATCCTTGGGATTGCCCTGTCTGTGTTCCAATGCAGATTCTCTGCCGGAACTGTGCAGACTCGTTCCGGAAAATACAGTGACATCTGATTTCTCTCCGGAAATGGATTACTCTTTCATTCTCAACAAGAAACGTTCAGAAGGAAAAATCATTCAAACAACTTCCGGAATGACGGATGAATATCTTGCATTGTACCGGGAATTTATTCCGCCTGCAAAATAAATCTTACAGTTTGCCTTCTGCCTGAAAATAAAGCAGTGTCCGGTCTTCGGAACTGCGCCCTTCAACATAGAATGAACCGTCTTTTTTCAATTCTCCTCCGCAGAGAATACAATCATTTACAGCTCCGGGATGCAGGAAATTGATCTGCAATTCCGCAGGATGACACAGACGGTCTGTCAGATATCCCAAAGTATCTGTCAGAAAAGCACCGTAAAAAGCGTTGTTCAAATGACGGTTCAAGTCAATATGAGAGTGACGCACGGTATAATTGATTTGAGATTCCAGGATTTCCTCCGGCTCGGCAATCTTGTCAAGCTGGGGATAAAAACGTTCTTTGTCCGGATTCAATTTATCAAATTGTGCCAGAGCGGGAGACGGACGGACCGGACGGAATTTTTCATCATCGATCATAATCCAGAAACTTGTCCCGACCACACATTGTTCCCCTTTTTCATCCAGCAGTTGATATTGCCGTGTAGCAAAAAGCCGGTTCAATCCGGAGGGATATGTAAGTACAGTCAATTTTTCATCCAACTGCGGCATACGGATCGTTTTCAATTTCAAACGGGAAAGCACCCAAAGCTGATGCTGCGCCTGCAAATCTTCCATTCCCACGCCGAGATAAACGGCATGTTGAGCGGCAATATTCTGAAAATAATCCAGCACACAATTCAATTTCAAAAGACCATCCGGACCACATTCATGATGTTGAACCCGGATCTCATGCGTCAGAAAATGAGGGATATCCATTCTATCATACCAATTTTTTCAACAGAGCGCGGACATCATCATCTGTCATCGGACGGGGATTCAGATTCATACTGGCACTCCGGCAGTTTTTCACAATAAAATCGAAATGATCTTCATTCAATCCATACGCGGCGAAATGAAGTTCAACATTCAATGCAGAACAAAGACGGCAACATTCTTTGAGGAAATCTTCTGCAGTATCTCCCCAGGCACACTGTTTTGCGATTTCAGCGTAAATATCTCTGCACAAAGGCAGATTCCATTCTACCACAGCGGGGATCAATGCGGCACATGCTTTTCCATGAGGAACATGCAGCAGAGAACCGATCGGATGAGCCAATCCATGAATAGCCCCCAATCCAGTCTGGGAAAATGCCATAGCAGAGAACATACTGCCCTCAGCCATTGCAGTCCGGGCTTCCAGATCGGAACCGTTATGGCAGGCTTTTTCCAGATTTCCAGAGATCTTGCGGATCGCAGCATAACTTAAATTCCGTGTAAAATCATTGGCTTTCGGAGATGTGCAGGATTCAAATGCCTGAACAAAAGCATCCAACCCGCTGGCGGCGGTAAGAGATGCTGGTCCGGATACAGTCAAACAGGGATCGCAAACTGCCAGATCGGCAACCATGGAAGGATGACGCAGAGATTTTTTGATCTTGGTTGCGGTATCTGTCAAAACAGCGTTATTGGTGATTTCAGCTCCAGTTCCGGCAGTGGTCGGCAGCGCAGCAAAGAAAAGTCCTTTTCCGGGAATGGTCTTTGTCCCAATGAAATAATCGGCACAACAACCATCCAATGGGATCAGAGCAGCGGCCGCTTTTGCACAATCGATCACACTTCCGCCACCGACAGCCACGACAGTATCAACTCCGAAAAAACGACCGGCGGCAACCACACGGTCAACATCTTCCAGAGGAGGCTCCGCTTTGATTCCGGATTCAAGATACACTTCAAAATCACGGAGAGAATCTGTCAATGCCTGAAAATCAGCTGTCTGCACGAAATGAGAACCGGCAACCAGCAGGATTTTCCGGGAAGATGTAAGATAACGGGATAACTGTAAAGATTCCCCGGGACCGAATACGATCTTGCCGGGATAGGTTAAAGCATAACTCATAAACCGGAACTTTCTTTTTCACGTTGTTTCAGGATTTTCAAAGCAGCTTCTGCAGCTTTCTGTTCAGCATTTTTCCGATTCTGGGCGACCCCGGTGGCGATCATTTCTTTTCCGAGGAACACCCCTGCTTCATAACAGGGATCATGGGCAGGTCCGGTAACAGACAAAGTCGTGTATCGCGGAGTCATTCCGTTTTTCTGCGATTGAGTGTACTCCTGCAATGCCCCTTTCGGATTCAGGGAAGTCAGAAGCTGTAAAGGATTTTCCACATTCTGTTCCAGAACCCGCAAAATAAAAGTTTCCACTTTTTCATATCCGGCATCCAGATAAATCGCAGCGGAGAGAGCTTCAAACGCATCAGAAATGGTGGAATCACGGTCTTGACCGCTGGAATCGGTTTCCCCTTTTCCCAGACGCAGGTAATCACCGAGGCTGATGGAACGGGCAAACATGGCAAGCGAATCCTGATTGACCAGAGCCGAACGGATCTTGGTAAGATCCCCCTCCTGCAAAGTGGGATAACGGTCAAAAAGATACCGTGTCAGCACGAGCTGAACAACGGCATCTCCAAAAAATTCAAGCCGCTGGTTGTCATATTTCACATTCCATTCAGCGGCATAGGATTTATGCGTCAAAGCCTCCCGCAACAAATCCGGATTACGGAAAGTATGTCCAATCTCAGATTGCAGTAGTTTCAACGACTCTTTCATAACGGAACTTCTCCATTGAAGTTCCAGGCATCCGAGGAATATTTCTTTTCCACCAGAAGATCGGTCTCACGGATCAAATCTTCGGAAGGAGTCCAGAGTTCATATTCAAAATCGAACGCATTTTTCAATTCATCATGAATTGCCTTCAGGATCTCATCATGCGAACCAGCTTCCAGACTGACACTTCCCTGATGCAGAATTCCTTTACGGGTACGGCGCTGAGCTGCACCCGCAAGTTTTGCGCCGTTATTGGCTATCACATCATTGGGCGACGGAGAAACAAAGCACTGCAAAGTGGCACGATCATGTTTGATTCCCAAATCCGGAGCCAGATGAGCTCCTTTTCCAAGATCCATGATCGCTTTCATCACAGGTTCATGGATCACACGGTAACTTTCCATGCGGTCCAGTTTGCAGACAGGATGTCCTGCGGGAACGACCAGCGTATAAGTCAGATCGACATCATGATAGACAACTCCGCCCCCGGTGGGACGGCGTACCAGAGTCAATCCGCTGCGGGTCACCGCTCCCGGCTTCTGGGAATATCCGAAAGAAGCCGAGGGGATGTTCCATTCATAAAAACGCAGAACAACATGTCCGATTGAATCCATGTGTTCAAGCAGCAATTCATCTACTGCCATATTGAAATACGGGCTGTGAGACCCGTCCATCCAGAGCAGACACTTTTCCATTGTTCTCACGTCTCTGTTTTTCAGAGGTTTTCGACGACCAGATCACCGACTTCGGAAGTGGAATAACCCATTTTTCCGGCAGAGAGGCTCTTGAGTTTATTGGCGGTAATGTATGCAACCGATTTTTCAATTGCTCTGGCAGCTTCGGATTCGCCGAGATAATCCAGCATCATTGCGCCGGAAAGAACAGCTGCGAGCGGGTTGATCACATTCATACCGGTGTATTTGGGAGCGGAACCGCCGATCGGTTCAAACATACTGACCCCTTCCGGATTCAGATTTCCGCCTGCGGCAATCCCCATACCGCCCTGAGTCATAGCGGCAAGGTCTGTGATGATGTCACCGAACATGTTGGTGGTAACAATCACGTCGAACCATTCCGGATTTTTCACCATCCACATGCAAATTGCATCGACATGGCAATAGTTGATTTTGACTTCCGGATACTGGGGAGCCATTTCATGCAGAGCGCGTTCCCACATATTGAAAACATAAGTCAGAACGTTGGATTTACCGCAGAGAGTCAACTGAGCTGTTTTTCCAGCAGCAATATCTTCCGCAGAAAGTCCACGCCACGGATTTTCTTTTGTGTGACGTTTTCTGGCGGTTTCAAAAGCAAATTTCAGGCAGCGATCGACCTGAGCACGGGAATAAGTCATCACCTGAGTTGCAACTTCATGGGGAGTACCTTTCATGGCAACACCGCCCATACCGGTATAAACGTCGCCGGAGTTTTCACGAACCACAACGTAGTCAATATCTTCCGGTTTCTTGTTGGCAAGAGGACATTCCACGCCGGGGAAGAGTTTCACAGGACGCAGGTTGATGTACTGATCCAGTTCAAAACGGAGTTTCAGCAAAATTCCTTTTTCAAGAATTCCGGGAGGCACATCAGGGCGTCCGATCGCACCGAGGTAAATTGCATTGTATTTACGGAGAATATCGGTAGCATCATCCGGCATGATCGTGCCTTCACGCATATAACGGGTTCCACCCCAGTCATAGGTGTCAGACTCAATCGTGAATCCGAATTTTTCTGCAGCTGCATGAACAACTTTCATACCTTCTGCAATAACTTCCGGCCCGGTTCCGTCTCCGGGCAACACAGCGATCTTGTAATTCTTAGCCATGTTCCAAATCCTTCCTGAAACTGTAAATTTTAATTGTGAGATCTTGTTTAATCAGGTAATTTACACGAACATAGGCAAAAGTGCAAGTCTTTTATGACCTTTTCCTGCAAGAAAAACAGGATTCAGATATTTATTTCCCGCTTTTCTCCAGAATCAGACGAATCGCCGCAGCAGCGCAATGACAGCCGAAGATCGCAGGAATAAACGAAATCGTTCCTGTTACAGAACATTTATTCGGTCCGGAACGCTCTTCACGGATCGCTGTTCGGACAGGCTGTTCAGAAGAAAAAACAGTGCAGACTCCTTTGCGGATTCCGTAACGGCTCAACCCATGACGGAATGCACGGGCAAGTCCGCAGTTGAATGTTTTGGAAACATCCACACAACGGATCTGTTCCGGATCCATCCGTGCCCCTGCCCCCATACTGCATACGATCGGAATATCTCTTTCCACACAGCAACGGGCAAGTTCCACTTTCGGGGCAAGAGAATCGATCGCATCGATCACGCAATCAAAACGGGTTTCTGAAAGAACTTCTCCCATCCGTTCCGCAGTGAGATATTCTGAAATCACACGCAAATCCAACTCCGGATTGATATCTTTCAAACGCTCTCCGATCACAAGGGCTTTCTCCTGACCGAGTGTGGAATGAAGCGCAGCCAGCTGACGGTTCAGATTGGTCGTTTCAACCAAATCTCCATCCACGATCGTCATACGCCCGATCCCCGCACGACAGATCATCTCTGCGGCATACGCTCCGACACCGCCAAGACCAACCACAAGCACATGAATATCCCGGAAAGCATCACAACTGTTTTCTCCCAGCAAAAGCCGGGTACGATCCTGCCAATCTGTATTGAAACTCATCTCATCTTCCTCCTCGCCCTGTCAAACCTTCCGGCAAACGTTTTTCCCTGACCAGACCATGCAGACAAATCAAGCCATATCCGGCAGCAAGATAGAGAAACGGCAGAGCCGGTAACTGATAACGCGGCACGGCAATCGCACCCGGCATCAGAAAATAATAACCGGAAAACAACAGCAACAGCAGAAAAGAGAGCAGACTCTTCTGATCCAATGCTGCAAGCAGATACCATCCCAAGCCGAGCGCAGTTCCCATATAGAGAACCAGACACAGTACCATCAGAGACATCACCATGATCCGGGGAGGTTTCAGGATCCCCCAGTTCCGCATCAACTCACTCAGATCCTGCGAAAGGATCTTCGGATTGAAATGCAATGAAAGATAACGGAAAGGATGTTTCAAGATCCGCCCGATCATCTCTTTATCCTGATGATCCAACTGTTCGCCGAGTGTCCGGAATTTTTCCGGATTTTCCGCATAATGCTGTTTCAATCTTTCCCGGAACTCTTTTGCGATCAGATACGGATTCCCGCCGGTTTGTTTTCCCTGCAAAGCAGCCGTGTTTTTCAACAACGCTTCCGAACTGATCGAATCAATACGCCAGCCGATCCCATGATATTTTGATCCCAGGATCCACGGCATCAGCAGAAAACCAAACAGAAGCAGAGCCACCAACATATAATTCAAACGCAAGCGCAATTCTGTTTTCCGGTAAAAACAGAGCACAAATATACAGGGAAAGATCCACAACGCATTCACCGGACGGATCAATGCACCTAATGCAGCAAAAATCACACTCGTTATCAAATTCAAACCGAACGCATTTTTGATAAAACGAAGAAAAAACCAGGTCTGCAATGCGACCATGCACAGAAACAAAGTATCCGGCAGAAACAAAGGACTGAATGTCACTGCCATCGGATTCAACGCCAGTAACAGCGAAGCTATGATCCCGACTTTACAGGAGCCAAACACATTTCCGGAAAGATAGACGATCAAACACGAAAACGCACCCAGCAGACATCCCGCAAGAGCGGCAAAAACAAAACTCTTTCCACTGATCCCGAAAACCAGGGAAAGCCATAACGTATAAAGCGGCGCCCGGGTCTCACTGCCATTTACAATTTCATACTTCGGCGTCCCCTTTTTCCAATTTTTCAGGGAAGAGGGATACAACCGGTAAAAGGAGGGAAGTTCCTTGAAGATCCCCTCCCCCGCAGCACTCAGAAATGCCCGGCTGTCCGGACGGGTCAGAAATTTTTGCGGAGTTGACAATCCGGGCAACGCAGCAGCCAAACGGATCAGAAATGCAAACAGAAATATTCCGTACAGCCAATAGACAGAACGCCGTTTGCGCTGCATGATCTCTGCACAGGACAGGGATACATTTTGTGTTGTTTTCCGAATCTCTTTCATCCCCGCAAAACGCCAGAACAAAGCGATCCATAAACCTTGAAGACCATCAAACCATTTGATTTTCTTTCCTTCTGTCACTTTACGGGGATTGTAGGAAATCGGCACTTCCCGTATTTCAAATCCCATCCGCAACAACTTGGCTGTCACTTCCGGCTCCCATTCAAAACGATCACCATCCAACGGAATGGAACGGATCAAATCGCCATCAAATGTTTTATAACAGGTCGGTTCATCTGTCAAATCGGAATTGAACAGCAGATTGATCCAATAGGTCAACAGCAGTCCCCCCAGAAAGAATGAGGGAGAGGAAAAAAGACGATTCCGGTTATCTGCCTCTCTGGAGCCGTACACGACTTTACATTCTCCATGCAGAATGGGAGTAATACACTTGGTATAATCGCGCGGATCATATTCGAGATCGGCATCCTGAATAATGACGACATCACCGGATGAAACTTTGATCCCGGCCTTTACAGCAGAACCTTTTCCGCCGTTTTCTTTTTCCAGAAAAACCACACGGGCTTGGATCTTCTTCTCATTCTCACGGATCCATTCCCGGCACAAAGATGCCGTGTTGTCTGTGGATCCATCATTGACAAGGATCATTTCCATCGAAACAGACACGCCGCAGGATGCCACTTTATCCAACAACGTACAAATCGTTTTTTCTTCATTATAAATCGGAATGATCACCGACAGAACTGTATGATTTTTCTTATTGCTTCCCATTCATTTCATCCTTTGTGAAACTGTTATAAAACCGGAGTCAGGAGGGCACAGAGACTTTCCCCGAGTTTCCGGAAAATCGTTTTATTCCGGAGCTTCTCCCCGGTGATCTCCACAGAATTTTTCAATTCCGACAGAAACTGACGATGCAGGATTTCCGGGAAATCCCCTTGTTCAACCAACATATCAAGTTCAAAATTCAAACGGAAACTCCGGACATCACAATTACTGGAGCCGAGATAAGCGATCTGACCATCCACCAACATGGCTTTGGCATGAGTGAAAACCTCCTGACGTTCAAAAATCCGGACCCCGTCACTGCACAATGTCTCATACAAACCGCCCGATGCCATTTTCATAAACCAATGATTGTTCACAGCCGGTACGATCAGACGGACATCCACCCCTCTTGCCGATGCCATCCGCAAAGCTTTGCAGAAATCCTGGGGCGGAGCGAAATACGGTGTGATGATCCAGAGAGATTTCCGGGCAGTCGATGCAGCCGCAAAAAAGACTTTCTCTGTCCCCTCAAAAAAATAACCATGTCCGCTGGCAATCAGACGGACTATATCATTTCCGCAAGCTTCCGGATGAGGAAAATATTCACGCAGAAATAATGTTTCAGGATGACGCCGGGATGCGTACAGCCAATCACAGAAAAAAAGAAATTGCAGTTCACTGACGACCGGTCCCCGGACACGGCAATGAAAATCATGGATTCCCAAATGATCTTTTGTCCGGATATTTTCCTGACTGATATTCAACCCGCCCGTAAACGCAGTATGACCATCCACAACCAACAGTTTCCGATGATTCCGCAACTGAATACGCCACGGGGTCAACAGCGACGCATGGGAAAATGGACGGATCTGCAGATTCGGCAGAGAACGGGAACGGTAATCCAACAGGAACCAGGAAGATTTGAACGATCCGAATTTATCAAACAGGATCCGGACTTCCACGCCCGCTTCTGCTCGTTCACAAAGGGCTGCCATAATTGTCCTGCCGATACGGTCATCCGCAAAAATAAAACTTTGCAGATGAATATTTTTCCGTGCGGAACGGATACTGTCAAGCATTGCCGGATAAGCATCGGTACCATCACAGAACAATTCAATTTTATTGCCGGAAAGAGATGTTGCCCCCAAAGGAAGAACCGGATATACAAAGTCATTCTGTTCTTCTGAGGAAAATGCTGAGCCGGATTTCAATAAACGCTCCAGCATTACAATAAAATCCATAGTATGCACGGGCGATCCCGGATCTTTCCCGATAAAACGACTCATTTGATCCTTGTAACTCTTCAAGGCAAGGTGTTCTGCTTGATCCCTCTGTAAAAGGAAAGCAGCAACAGAACGGGCAATTTTTTTCCCGAACGTATTACGCCGGGAAACACCGGCAACGACATACAAGAGAGAACCGAAAACCGGAAATGTAACTACCAACAGCAGCCATAATGCCGCCCGCTGAGTATCATCCCGCATAGTCAACAGAATATGAAGAGCCGCAGCAAGCCCGGCAGCAACAGTCAACCCAAGCAGTATCAGATGTGATTCCGGTATTGTCATACAAACAAATCCTCCCCCCGCTGAACAGAGTTATTTTTTCTTGCGTTTGTTCCGGACTTTTTTCTCTTTACTCTCTTTTTTCTTGCTGTTATCCAACTCTTTGACCTTGTCATACCATTTTTTATATCCGGCTTTTTCCTGTTCAGCCTTGATATCGGCACGGACTTTTTTCAATTTTTTCTGTACGGCGGCTTTCTGAGATTTGCTGCGGGCAAGCCGGACATGGTTGGCAAATGATTTTTCCTGCTGTTTCAACTCTTCCACATTCCGTTTATAGATCCGTTCCAGTTTTTCCACTTCTTTACGCAGTTCAGCAACGGCACGGCGGCGGTCGGAACGGCGTTTTGCCGCATTGACCGCTTTTTCTGCATTCTGAATCGCTTTATGTTGTTCGGCATAAGGATTATCAGAATCATCAGCAGTGGCTTTCTTTTCCGCCGGAGCAGGAGCAGGAGCGGGAGAAGCAGCTGCTGCATCAGGAGGATCAGGCATCTCCTCTTGAGCAAAGGCACAATGGTTCAGAGCGAATACAGCGGCAAGACACAGCAGAAAATGTTTTTTCATCAGCGAATGTTCCCTTTCGTAAACAGTTATGTTGAAACTATACAATATTGTTCAGTCATGGAAATATAACAGACCAAACACGTGTTGTCAAGCGGATTTGCGGATTCTGCACTATTATGGAGTGTGAATCAGACAAATTCCCAGCGAATTGGCAACTGCAAGATTATCGGATGAACAATTCAAACGATGGACCACATCTTTTCCACGGATATCTTTGGCGATCATCAGCAGACTTGTAGATTCCCCGCTGTCCATACACAACGCATTCCATGCACCAAAAAATTTCAGTTGATCCGCCAACTCCCGGGTGCTGATCCCCTCACTGACACCCGGAATATTTCCATCTACGGTAACGATATAGAGAAATCTTGTATCAGCAGAAAGACCGTAAGCAGTGCGGGAATTGAGCTCATTGCGTCCTCCGGGAATGCCGTCAGTCAAAATCATGGAAAAACCTCCGACTGCCAATTGGATCCCTGAAAAATCTTCACCTTTTCTGACATGCCGGATCATACGTCTGCCGTTTTTCATGATCAGAAACGCCGGTGCACCATTGGGAAAATCCACCAGCAAACCCTCCGAAATGACCAGACCGAGATTTCCCGCATACAATTGAGTCCCGGTAAATTGCGGGTGCGGCTGCCAGGGGGAAGCATTGACAGCCAATACCATATTCACGCCTGCGCGCCGATGCATCAACAGAAAATCAAATGTACTCTGACGCCGTGTACGGATCCGGATATTTCTGTGATCCGGCATCATCTCGCCCCAATATTCGGAACGCCCGGAGGTCTTTAAAACAATATTTTTATGATTCAGATCCACCCGGACAATATTGAGTTTCATGATCCGGGGTTTGCGTATATCCTGATAGACATGGCGGATCCCCGGGAACAGCTCAATACTTTTTTCCCAGTTGAACCATTTTTCCTTAGCCATTGCAGTACAACAGAAAAGAAGAGTTAATACAAGAGGCAAAAGCCTCTGAAATATTCGTTTCACAACCATTTCTCCTTTTGCAATAGATAAAATATTAATGTATCATTAACAAAATAGCATGATTCATTTTTTTTTCAATAGAATAATCAAAAAAACATTCAATACTCCAGAATAAAAAACTATCTAAATCTTGAAAAAAAATATGGAGAGAGTATATTTCTCTGTTTTGAACAAAGAAAAAACAAGTAAAAAAATCAAAGAAAATAAGGAGATAAAAACGATGCCGGCCAATGAATGGTTGCTGATCACAGTGGGAGCGATTCTGGTGAACAATATCGTGTTGTCCAGAATTCTCGGTATCTGTCCCTTTCTCGGGGTATCAAAAAAAATAAAAACAGCTCTTGGCATGGGCGGTGCCGTGGTCTTTGTCATGGGGATCGCCTCTTTTGTGACCGCCTGTCTTTACCACGGACTGCTTTCTGCGAAACTGAATCTGACGATCGGCAGTTTTCAGATCAAAAATCTGGATATGTCTTTCACTCGGATTCTGGTCTTCATTGTTGTGATTGCAGCACTGGTTCAGATCGTGGAGATCCTGTTGCAGAAATTCAGCCCTGCCCTGTATGGGGCTCTCGGAATTTATCTGCCGTTGATCACGACAAACTGTGCGGTTCTCGGAGCTGCCCAACTGAATGCAGATTCCGGACGCAGCATTCTGGCTTCGACAGTGTACGGAATTTGTTCCGGGATCGGATTCTCTCTGGCACTGTTGCTCTTTTCCAGTTTGCGTGAACGTCTTGAACTCTCCCGGATCCCGAAAGCATTTCAGGGAATGTCCATCGCTTTGATCACAGCCGGGATCCTGGCTCTTGCGTTCATGGGATTCTCCGGATTGGTCAAATAAAAACAGGAGATATGAAACTATGACAAATATCCTTATAGCAGCTGCGGTTCTGGCACTTCTGGGTCTGGTTCTCGGAATATTGATCGGATATACAGCCAAACGTTTTGCCGTGGAAGCAGATCCCCGTATTGAAGAGATCACCGAACTTCTCCCCGGTGCAAATTGCGGCGGATGCGGATATGCCGGATGCGCTGATTTTGCAAAAGAAATCGTGGAAAATGATGCGAATATCTCATCATGCAGTGCCTGTTCTGAGGAAAATTTCAAAAAAATCGCTGAAATTCTCGGCAAGGAAGCGGGCAACAGAGAAAAACAAGTCGCCGTGGTCTATTGTTCCGGTGACAATCATAAAGCCAAACGTCTTGCCCGTTACAATGGTCTCAATGACTGTCGCGCGGCTGCCGCTCTTTCCGGTGGCGGTAAAACATGCCGTTTCGGCTGTATCGGTCTCGGCTCCTGTGCAAGACGCTGTCAGTTCGGTGCCATTGAAATCAGAAACGGGCTTGCGATCGTTCATCCGGAACTTTGCGAAGGTTGCGGAAACTGTATTGATATCTGCCCGCGAAAACTCATCCGCCTTGTACCCGCAACTTCCAAAATCCATGTCTATTGCAACTCCCTCGAAAAAGGTCCGGTCAAACGGAAAGCATGTGAAGCAGCATGTATCGCATGTAAGAAATGTGTCCGCGCCGTACCGGATTCATTCAATGCTCAGGGATTCCTTGTCCGGGTCACGGAAGATTCAAATCTTACAGAAGAAACAATCAGAGAAATAGCCTGTCCGACCGGAGCGTTGGATACGGTTGCACATCATACAGCCGCCAACAGCGGGAAAGAAGGTGCAGCATGAAAAATAATATGCCGATACATCCGAAACATTTTGAAGGGGGGATCCATCCTGCAGATCATAAAGAACTTTCTGCTGCCGGATTGATCCGCAATATTCCTCTGTTGGATAAATATACTCTGGTCATCCAGCAGAACATCGGAGCTCCGCCGAAATTGAACGTCCAGAAAGGCGATACAGTTCTGAAAGGACAGAAAATTGCGGATGCCGGAGGTTTTGTTTCTGTTCCTCTCCATGCTCCCACCAGCGGAACGATCGGAGAAATTCTGGAGATCCCCGGTGCGAATGGAGCTCCGGTTCAGGCGGTTGAAATCATTTCCGACGGCAAAGATGAATGGTGCGAACCAATGACGCCATATCCCAACTGGCGGGATCAGAACAGAGAACTTCTTCTGGAACGTGTCCGGGAAGCAGGGATCGTCGGAATGGGCGGAGCCGCTTTCCCGACTCATGCAAAGTTATCCCCTCCGCCGGAAAAAATCATTGACACTCTCGTGATCAACGGCGCAGAATGTGAACCCTATCTGACAGCGGATGACCGTCTCATGCGTGAATATCCGGAACAGGTTCTCACCGGTGCTGAAATCTGTGCCAAGATCCTGAGGATCTCTCATATTGTGATCGGGATCGAAGAAAACAAGCCCGATGCGATCAATATTCTCCGCAGAAAAGCAAAAAGAAACAGAAATATACAGATCATTCCCCTGCATGTCCGTTATCCGCAAGGCGGAGAAAAACAACTCATCTATGCCCTGACCGGACGGAAAGTTGTTGCCGGAGGTTTGCCGATGGACGTTGGATGTGTGGTTCAGAACGTAGGGACCCTCAAAGCGATCGCCGATGCTGTAACAGAAGGTCGTCCGCTGATCGAACGTATCGTAACAGTCACAGGAACGCCAGTCAAAGATACTGGCAACTTCCATTTGCGTCTCGGCACGCCGGTGGAAAAAGCATTGGAAGCTGCGGGAGGCTTGCAGTCACCCGTTGGCAAATTGATCCTCGGCGGACCGATGATGGGATTTGCACAGTCATCCCTGAAAGTTTCTGTTTCCAAAAATACATCCGGGATCCTTTTCCTTGCAAACGATGAAGTACGTCAGTTTGAGGCAGGACCCTGTCTGAGTTGCGGACGTTGTGTCGATGCCTGTCCGATGCGTTTGCTGGTCAGCACACTGAGTAAAGTCTGCGAAAATGAACGCTATGATCTGGCGGAAGAAAATTATGTATTAAGCTGTCTTGAGTGCGGGATCTGTACTTATGTCTGCCCGGCGGGACGCCCCAACGTTCAACATTTCCGCAGAGCCAAAGCGGAAATCAATGAGAAAAGACGCAAAAACAAATAACAAACAGGAAACATAAAAATGGATGAAAAAAATTCAGTTCCGGAAAAAGAATTTCTTCAGGAAGGATCTCTGATCCTGAGTTCTTCTCCGCACATACGGACAAGCATGACGACCTCCAGGATCATGCTTCAGGTATTGCTCTGTCTGCTGCCGGTCGTAGCAGCTTCTATCTGGTTCTATGGATGGAATGCGCTGCGGGTGATCCTGCTGTGTATGATCTTCTGTGTCGGGATGGAATATCTCTGGTGCAAGATCGCCAAAACACCGCATACCTGTAAAGATTTCAGTGCACTGGTGACAGGATTGATCCTTGCCTTGAATCTGAGTCCGCTGATTCCGTGGTGGCTCTGTCTGATTGGTGCATTCATCGCCATCATCATTGCCAAAGAAGTTTTCGGTGGATTGGGACAAAATCCATTCACCCCTGCAGCCGTTGCCCGTGTGGCTCTTCTGATCGGTGCGACCAAACCCATGACGACCTGGGCACCTCTGCCCTCAGCCTTTCATCACTTTGATGGAGTCACCTCCGCAACTCCGCTGTCTGCTGCGGCAGAATTTTCCGCTGTAACCTCTGCAACTCCCACTGCGGCGGCGAATACGCAACTGGCGATCTTCAATTCCAATGAATTTCTCTGGAATGCTTTTCTCGGAAATATCGGCGGCTGTCTCGGTGAAACCAGTACGTTGGCAATTCTGATCGGAGCGGCGGGTCTGGTTTACCTCGGGATCATCCGTCTTTATATCCCGGTGGCGATTCTGGCAACAATTACGATCTTCATCTGGATCGTCAACGGTATCTCTCCCGGAACAACGCCCGGACCGATGTTTCATCTGCTCACAGGCGGAGTAATGATCGGAGCTTTCTTCATGGCAACAGATTACGTAACAAGTCCGGTCACAAATCTCGGAAAAATCGTTTTCGGAGCCGGGATCGGGATCATTGTCTGTGTCATCCGTATCTGGGGCTCCTATCCGGAAGGAATGAGTTTTGCCATTGTGATCATGAATGCACTTGTTCCTCTGATCGACAAACTCTGTTATAAACGTCCATTCGGTTGGAATCCGCCTGCCGGAACCTTCCAGCCGCGACGGGGAGAAATCAAATGAATAAAAACACAAGCAACATGTTTTATCTGGGAATATTTCTCTGCATTGTCTGTGCTTTTGCCGCAGCGATCATGGGATATGCTGCAATCATGACCCAGAAACCGATCGAAAAAGCCAAAGTCCGCAAAGTGGCACAGGGACTCCGTCAGATCCTGCCGGATTTTGACAATGATCCCATGGCTGAAACTCATACATTTGCAGATCAGACTGATAAAAATCAGAAGATCCTGTTCTACACTGCACGAAAAAATGGAAAGATCACTGGATTCGCCGCAAAAGTTTCTGTCAACAGCGGTTATGGCGGAAATGTGGACGGTCTGATTTCATTCCATCCGGATGGTTCGATCCGCACCTTTATCATTACCGGACATGCCGAAACACCCGGTCTCGGCTCCAATGCAATGGATCGGCAGGAAGAAAAAACTCTTGTCTCACTTTTCCGGAAAGAAACGAAACGATCCGGACTTCCCCCGAACAAGATTCTGGATCAATACAACGGACACTCTGCGGGAACGTCTGATTCATGGAAAAAGCCCTGGAAGCTGACAAAGGACGGCGGACAGGCGGAATATATATCAGGAGCAACGATTTCATCCAAAGCGGTCAACCAACTTGCCTGGAAAGCGGCATCCACCTTTGAAGCCAACCGCCAGGCATTGACCGGAAAAATTCAGGAGGTCAGCAAATGAGTAAAGCATCAAACGAATTTTTCAAAGGGATATGGAAAGAGAATCCGGTATTGGTTCTTTCTCTGGGAATGTGTCCCTCTCTGGCGACATCATCCAGTGCAACGAACGGCTTGGGAATGGGGCTGGCAACGACCTTTGTACTTCTGTGCAGCAATATAGCGATCTCACTGATCCGGAATATTGTGCCATCAAAGATCCGGATCCCCTGTTACATTGTTGTGATTGCCACCTTTGTGACCGTAGTGGATCTGGTGATGCAGGCATATACCGAAGCACTGTATAACGCACTCGGAATTTTTATTCCTCTGATCGTAGTGAACTGTATTGTGCTCGGACGCGCCGAAGCCTTTGCTTCCAAAAACGGGATTTTTTATTCTGCATTGGACGGGCTCGGAATGGGTCTCGGCTTCACACTGGCACTGACTGTGATCGGGATGATTCGCGAATTTCTTGCAGCGGGAACGATTTTTCAGATCAAACTGATCCCCGGCTGGGAATATGGTTTTTCAGTTATGGGACAGGCACCCGGCGGATTTATTGTAATGGGCTTCATCCTTGCGGCGATGAATCTGTATAACCGGAAAAAATGTGAAAAAGCCGGAAAGATCTATGATCTTCCACAGGAATTGGATTGCCGTCACTGCAATATTTGTCATTTCAGTAATACAGATACAGAAAAAAGCTGATTGATTTTCAAAAAACAACTTGACATTTGCCATCTATCCGTTTACAGTACAGTTGACCGGATTTTTCAACGGAAAAATATACAGGAGCAACAAGATGAACGATGACAGGCAAACTGAGATCAGTGATGAAAATTGCATAGCGGCACTTTCATCATCCGATACAGAAATACTGATATCTGCCGAGAAAGAGAGCACCTCTCAGGAATGCAGCCGGGTATTGCGTCTGTATATGCAGTGTCTTGCCTCGGCTGAACCGTTGCAGCCGGAACAGGAGGAAGATCTCTGGCAGAAGATGCGCCTGCTTTATCAACAGATCCGCTCCCGGATGTCGATGTTCGGCACAACCTACCGGCATCATATCATGCTGTTGGAAAAACTTGATTCGGTTGAATCTCTCTCTGATGTTTTTCCGCAATCCTTATGCAAAGATGAAGAAACATCCGATCGGCTCCTGTTGGAAAGCCGTATTCTGCTTCAGGATATCTCGATCCTGTATAAAAAACTCCTGACGGCATTCCAGAATCAGAAAAAAAAGGAGTTGCAGAAATTACGCAAAGAAGGCAGTGAATTACTCTCCCGTTATCCGGTTCTGATCGAAGAATACCGCAAACTCCTTGAACAGTTGCACAATCATCAGTTGATCATGCAATCAAATCGGGAAGAAGGAAAACAACTTCTCCCGGACTCTGATCTGCTGTGTTCTCCGCAGGAATTGACGCAACAGATCAAAGAACTGGATAAACTTCATTTTCAGTTGGAAGATTTGCGGAATGAACTTGTTCAGTCCAATCTCCGGCTGGTGGTCAGTATTGCAAAAAAATATCTGGGTTGCGGAGTCCCGCTGGTAGATCTGATCCAGGAAGGCAATATCGGACTGATCAAAGCGATTGATAAATTTGATTATGAACTGGGTCATAAGTTCAGTACATACGCAACATGGTGGATCAAACAAAGCGTTCTTCATGCTGTCGGCAGACAGGCAAGAGTGATCCGTCTTCCAGTTCACATGCTGAATTCGATGGGCAAGATCAATAAAATGGAACAGCTGATTCTGCAGGAGACCGGCAGAGAAGCCACAATTGCAGAAATAGCGGAACGTCTTGATATGACCCGGGAAAGAGTCAACTCTCTGAAACGGATGGCGATGCAGCCGATTTCTCTTCAGGCTCCTGTATATACCCGGAATGACGGAAAAGATGTTCTGTTGGAAGATACAGTCAGAGATCTTCACAATGAAGATGACCCGATGAGAAATCTTGCTAAAAAGATATTGATAGAAAAACTGGAAGAGATCCTTGATACGCTTTCCCCACGTACCCGTGAGATCCTGACATTGCGTTTTGGACTGGACGGACAGAAACCGATGTCGCTGAATGAAATGAGTCTTCATTTCAGGATTTCCCGGGAAAGGATCCGTCAAATTGAAACCAGTGCCCTGACCAAACTCCGGAATCCGGAAATCATTTCCAAGCTTGAGGATTATTTTTCATGAACAAAGTTTGTTTTTCCCCCTGTTCATCTTATTATGATACACGGCAATTACGCACAGCCCTGGAACAGGTCATTGCTCCGCAAATCGAATCCTTTGGTGGGATCTCCGGTAAAAAAATTCTGTTCAAGCCCAATCTTCTTGCCTGGAGAAAACCGGAAGATCCAGCCTGTGTACATCCGGCATTTCTGTTGGAAAGCGTAAAAGTATTTCTGGATGCAGGAGCAAAAGTTTCCATTTTGGAGACCCCGGCTGTTCAGACAGCGGAAGCGGTGATCCGGGCGATGAAAATCGAAGAAGACTTGAAACGTCTGGATGTTCCTGTTGCCTGTTTTTCAAAATTCGGACCGATGCGGACCGATGCCAACACCCGTTTTCATCATTTGGAACTTGCCTCGGAATATCAGGATTTTGATGCGGTCGTGGATATAGCCAAAGCCAAAACTCACGGGATGATGATGTTGACATTGTGTGTCAAAAATCTTTTCGGACTGGTCAAAGGCAGTGAACGGATGGGATGGCATTTGAATGTGGGAAAAGATTTCTCCCGTTTTGCAGATATGCTTTTGGATATTTATCTGGCGGTTCGTCCGCAGTTCAATCTGCTGGATGCGATCACCTGTATGGAAGGGAACGGTCCCGGCAGCGGCACTCCTGTCCACCGGGGTTGGGTCGTCGGGGGAACAGATGCGCTGGCATTGGATGCGGCAGTTGCTCCGCTCCTGAATGGCGGAAAAGAATTGCTGATCCTCCGGAATGCAGCGGAACGGAATATTCTGCCGGATTTTGAGATCGTCGGGGAACAACCGCAAATCGAACCGTTGGAACTGCCGCCTCCGCCCGGACTCTTATGTGAATGGGGCGTCATGCTGCCTCCGGGCTTGAAAAAATATATCAGGGAATGGATGGTGGCCCGTCCGGTGCTGGATGAAGAGAAATGTATCGGCTGCGGACTGTGTGCGAAAATGTGTCCTCCGGAATCATTGAAGATCATCAACGGGAAAGCGGTGTTCCATTATCCGGAATGTATCCGTTGTTTCTGCTGTCAGGAACATTGTCCGAAAGGAGCGATCACGATCTGCAAAGGCACATTGATGAAAGTCTGTGATGTGATCGAACGCGGTATGCGGAAACTGATGAAGTGACAGGATTTTTGACCATGCAGAAAGAAGTTGCAGCATATCCGGATGAGATTGCCGATACAAATCTGAAAAATTTTCTTGCCTATTTGAATGCAGAACGCAATGCCTCGGAACATACGGTGAACAGTTACCGTATGGATATTTTCCAATTTACAGAGCTGATTCTGAAACAGGATCTTTCGCAACAGGAAATCGACTGGGATGATATCAGTGTGCATGATGCCCGTACCTTTGTGGTTGCATTACAGGATGATAATCTGAACAAGACCTCGATCATCCGCAAGCTCTCTGCGATGAGATCATTCTACCGTTATATGCTCCGGGAAAACAAAGTTTCCAACAATCCATTTTCCGGCCTTGTCTCCCCGAAACGCGGCAAACGGCTCCCCAAATATATGACCGTTGCAGAAGTGGCACGTCTGCTGGATGCGCCGGCAGTGTACTGGAGGGCAGCCAATGGACAACAGTTGACAAAATCGGATGCCCATGCAGAACTCTCCGAAGTCCGGGACAGTGCGATCCTCGAAGTCATTTATTCCGGCGGGCTGCGTATCAGTGAAGCACTGGATCTGAATATCGGTTCGCTCGATCTTTTCAGCGGAGTGATGCTGGTTCGCGGGAAAGGGAAAAAAGAACGGATCTGTGCATTGGGTTCTCCGGCAGAAAGGGCATTGAAAAAATATCTTTCCCTGCGGAGGAGCTGGACAAGTGACACCCGTAAAGAAGCCCCGTTATTTATCAATCAGGATGGCGGCAGGATCACGCCGAGAAGTTTTCAGAGGAATTTCAAACTGTATCTGGATTCTGCAGAACTTCCGGCAGATATGACACCTCATAAGCTGCGTCATTCTTTTGCAACTCATCTTCTGGATGCCGGGGCAGATCTGCGAAGTGTTCAGGAACTGCTCGGACATGCCAATTTGAGTACAACACAAATCTACACACATATCAGTTCAGAACGATTGAAAGCGGTTTATCAGAAAGCCCATCCGCGGGCATGACCAGAATGGAGAACGATTTATGAATTTGAAAAAGAGCTTATCTATCATCCCGGAAACTTTACTGCTGATCCTGACTTTTCTGCTGCCCTTGAAATTTGGGTCAACAGTCGGTGTACCGGAAATGCCAATGACTTATTGGAACGATCCGGTTGCAATTCTGGTGGCAGCATGGCCGATCATGCTTTTTCCTCTATTTGCTGCCGGAACACTGGCTCTCACCCTCTTCTGTATTCCTGTCAGACAGGAAAAAAATCTGCGTTGGTATG
Organism: Lentisphaeria bacterium; assembly: GCA_017646015.1. GTDB lineage: Bacteria > Verrucomicrobiota > Lentisphaeria > Victivallales > UBA1829 > SIG94. The sequence continues at coordinate 36,411 of JAGCNI010000010.1, read as the reverse complement.
CCCTGCTGTGGTGTGCCTTGTCACTTTTTTCCCTGACAGGATGGATCCATGCAACCACATGGGATTTTGCAGCTCAGAATACCGCATACACTCTGGGATTGGCTTGTTATGCGCTGGCGTTGATGCGTTGTATTGAAAACAATCCCGCATTCTGCAAATGGCTGCAGAGAGCTGTTATTACGGGACTGATCTTTTCCATATATTCGGCAGTCAATCAGTATCTTTCCGGATTTGATGACACCTTGAAATATATCGAAAACAAAGAAAAAATATCGGGCGTTCAGATTTTGGAAGGACAGTTCGGCAACCGTTTGAAAGAAGCACGAGTTTCCGGAGATTTTACGGTCTGCAATTCCTATGCGGGCTATCTGGTGCTGACTTTTCCGTTATTGATCGGGAATCTGTGGAAACTCGGCAACCGGGTGACTCCGCCACTTCCTGCGAAACTGTTGTTGACTTTGCCCTGCGCTGCATTATTTCTGTTTCTGCTGAAAGAAACCGGGAGCCGCGGCGGGATTCTTGCCCTGCTGGCTGGTATGTATCTGACCATTCTCTGTATAAAACTCTCCACCCGCTGGAAGATATTCTGTTACTCCCTGATCCCAATCGGACTGGCGGGATTCTGGGCGATCGTGAAGCTCGGACGCGGTTATAACTCCATGCTGATCCGCTTTGATTATTTTCAGGCGGCAATCAAAATGATGTTTGCCCAATTTGCCGGAGCCGGTTGGGGGGAATTTTTCAATGATTACCTGATTCTGAAAAATGTTGTCAATGATGAAGCACCTCATGCTCCGCACAATTTTCTGCTGGCTTTCGGTTCTCAGACAGGTGTGATTCCGTTTCTGCTGGCGGGAATTGTTCTTCTGTTGCCGCTGGCAGCTGCTGTTCTGTATTTTTCCGGACAAGTCAGGGGTGCTGAAAAACCGGAAAACACAGCTGTTTCCGCCGGATTACTCTGCGGTATCGGAGCATGGACATTCCATTCCATGCTGGAACTGAACTATGAAACAGTTGCCTCAACAGGGATCGCAATCGTGATCTCTATGATCATTCTTTCCAACTTGCAGCAAGATACACAGCCAGTCCAACTTCCTCTGCCGGGATTTCCGGAGAAAAAAACTTTTTCCTTCCTCTTCTTCCTACTCTGTTCCGTTTTTGCCGTTGCGGCGCTGCTCTATACACCGCAGGTGATCAAAGCGGAAATCAATTTTGATGCGCTGCACTCTTCCACAGATTTGCGTTTCTCTCAGGACCCGACCAAACGACCGCAGCCGCAGGAGGTCTATGATATGTTGAAAAAATGCGATCCGCGTTCACCATTCCCGGCAGCATCTGCCTCCTATTATTTTCAATCGCTCGGACCGTTTTATTTTGATGAATCACTCTCTCTTTTGGAAAAGGCGATCGAAAAAGCCCCCAAACGCTCTGCATACTATTTCCGGAAATATGTTCTATTGAAATCCACAGGAAAATACCCCGGGGAAGCGGAAAAAGCATTGAAGAAAGCAAGAGAACTCTCTCCGAAAAATCCGCGTTACTACCCCGATGGCGTCACACCCTACGGAAGAACCAGTTATTAAAACAATGAGGATGTAACATGTCTTTTGATCTTGATAGGTTGAAAAACTTTCTGAATGAAAATGATACATTTGCAAAATCCAATAAGATCCGCATCGAAACCTTGCGGGAAGGATATGCGGAAGCCGTACTGGAAATCAATGAAAACAGTACGAATGCCCTGAATACGGTACAAGGCGGAGCTATTTTTACCCTTGCCGATCTGGCATTTGCTGCGGCGGCAAACTCCTGGGGCGAAAAATGTATGGCGATGAATTCCACGATTTCATTTATCCGTCCGGGTACTGGAAAAAGATTGAAAGCAACAGCCAAAGCGGTGAACAGAGGACGCCGGACTTGTCTGTTTGACATTTCAGTGACCAATGATGAAAATAAATTGATCGCCCAGATTTCATGCACAGGCTTCTTTATTGAAAAATAACAGCATGGATCAGTCTATAAAAAAAACGCCCTGCCCGGGCGTTTTTTTATAGGCTGATCTGTTATCTTCCGAAGTTGAAAAAGACCATAAACGGAAGCCAGCCATTTTTATTGATATTGATCAGTCCGATTTGAAGTTTTGCATTATCCTGCCCGTGATTGACCCAACCGAACTGAAAAACTCTGCCCGGACTCTGGTTGTAAAATCCGATCTGGAATGCAGGTTTGCGTTTGACAGGATTATTGATTATATTGACAAATCCAAGCTGCGCACCGATCATGTTATCTGCTACATTGTAACCATACAGTGGGAACTGAAATCCATTGACATATCTGGAGTGATTGCCGATAATGGAAAGGGAAGCCCCTTTGACAGAATAACCATTATAGACCGGAATCCCGAAAGCGACAGCTGTGACTTTCTGTTTCTGGATCCGTGCAGGAGCATGATACCAGAACCCTACACCAACCGGAACCGCCTGAGCCGCAAATATCAGTCCAAGAAGTCCCGCCAATACAAATGTAAATTTCAATCTCATCGTTCAATACCCTTTCTTCTTTGTTTCATACAATTTTTCTGGAATCGAGGTTATTCTAAAACAAGAATCGTATTTTGTCAAGTTTATTTTGCAATATTTCAGAAAAAATCATGGTATTTTCATATTCTTATGGTATAGTGTTTCACCAAACAAACAGGAATAAAAGGAGCAACACATTGAACCGGGGAAAACCACAACGCTATATTACTCTTGCCGATGAAATCATGGCTATGACAGTCCGGGATCATCTGCAATCAGGTGATCCACTGCCGCCGGAACGGAAATTGGCAGAACTGTTTGCATGTAATCATCTCACAATCAGAAAAGCGTTGCGTCTGCTGCGGGAACAGAACAGGATCCATTCGATCCCATGTAAAGGCAGTTTTCTGGGACAAGCCGCAAAATCCGCTCCGGATAAAAATTCCAACAGGATCGGATTCATCTTTCCGGATGATGAAATCTTCTATTACAGGATTTTCGCCGCCGTTGAAAAAGTACTCGCATCACAAGGGTTGCATCCGGTCGTACATCTGACACGCAACTCAGAACAGCGTGAAGCGGAATTACTGGAATATTTCACGAATTCCGGCACGCTTGCCCTGCTCGCAGTCCCGAATAGACAATGTGCAGAACTGTATAAAACATTGAAGATCCCGACTGTGATCTTTGATATGCGTCTTCCGGATCTGGAAATCCCGCAAATTCTCTCCGATGACCATTCCGGAGCGTATGCGGCAACAGAAAAACTGCTTCAGTTGGGACATCAGAGGATCGCCCATATCGGCAGCGAATATGATTATACCGGAGAACAACGTTTGAATGGTTATCTTGATGCCTTGAAAAAATACGGGATCGAACCTCGGAAACAATTGATCAAAATGCGTTATCCCAGCCGGGAATGGGGGTATCATGCAATCCGGGAACTCTTCGCTACCAAAAATCCACCGACAGCTGTCTTCTGCGCCAATGATACCATCGCGGCAGGAGTGGTCAATTTCTGTGCAGACAATGCGATCTCCATTCCGGAAGACCTTTCCATCACGGGATTCGGGAATACACAAACCGCAGAAGACCTCGGACTTTGCAGTGTCAGTCAGAATGCGGACAGGATCTGTGGAGAACTCTGTTCCGCATTACAGAAATTATTGAAAAAAGAATCAATCGCACCGCTGACAGTGATCCCGACTTTCTATATCGCACGAGGCAGTATCGCTGCAAAAAAATAAAATCCAGATCGAAAAAAAATCAGAAAACGACTTTCACAATACTCATCCCATTTTCACGGGAATAGTCGAGAGATTTGGAAAATTGTTTGACAAGATGAATCCCAAGTCCGCCCTCTGAACGTTCCTCCAGAGGCAGATCAAGATCGGGAGATTCCACATTCCACGGATTGAAATCCATCCCGTCGTGAATCACCTCAAAAATACAATCTTCGCCCTGTTTTTCAAGAGTCACAGTAATCGTATGTCCGGCGGGATCAGGATATGAATATTTGACAACATTGGTCAACAATTCTTCATAGATCAGGTCAAGCTGAAACATTTTGCGGGAAGACAAATCAATTTCCCCGGCATAACGCTGCAATTCTGCTGCACCCTGTGCCACAGAATCCAAAGAACATTCTGCCGTAAAGATCCATTTTTCAGATGACATGATATTGCGTCCCCGCTGACCGGGAAACAAAATTATTTGCTCTGAATCAATTCCAAAGCTTTAGCGAAATCGCTTTCAATGCTCATCACAGCAGAAAAACCGGCTGTTTCCAGAGCTTCCAAAACGACAGGCTGCGGATTATAAAGAACCACTTTTCCGCCGGCTGCACGCAAAGTTTTGGCGGTACTGAGCAGCATACGCATTCCGAGAGATGCCATAAAGCTGACTTCGGTCATATCCACGATCGCAGATTTTCCTTTGTTTCCGACAATTGCTGCAAAATCAAGTTCAACAGCACGGACTCCGTCAATATCCAAACGACCGGACAATGCGACGTGAGTGTACTCATCATTCGCCTGAATCATCTTCAATTCCATAATCATTCCTCCCGGAAAATTTTTATTTTGAAAAAACAAATATTCATACCTTAATTTACATCCGAAAATCCAAAAATCAAGTCTGGTTTGCACTTTCCTCTTTTTCTACGCAGGAAAAGAGGGTTCAGGATCATGTTTTTTACACGTTTTTTCAATAAACAGATTGATTTTTTACTGTTGACGTGTCATATTGCCGCAATACACAAAGGAAGTTTTATTACAAAAGGGGATCATATCCGGATGAATCTGTTGTTATTGACTGAGGAAGACCGTTGCGGAAATGTGTTTGAAGTTACAGAACGGAGAGCGGAACATATCCGGACTGTCCTCCGGGCATCTTGCGGAGATACCATAAAGTGCGGTATGCTCAACGGAAAAATCGGAAACGGGATATTGCTGGAACTGGAAAGAAACCGGGCAAAAATTCAATGCGACAGCTTTGATCTGGAACCGCCGCCGAAAAATAATATTATCCCGATCATCTCCCTGCCCCGTCCGCAAAGTTTCAAAAAAACACTGCATTTCATAGCATCCGCAGGAATTGCAAAAGCATTTTTTGTCGGTTCGGCAAAAGTTGAAAAAAGTTATTGGAAAAGCTCTGCCATGCAGCCGGAAAATATTCTGGAAGAAATCAAACTTGGCTTGGAACAGGGAGTCGATACCATCGAACCGGAATTGATATTCTATCCGGAGCTGCATACCTTTTTTGAAAAAGAAGAATCATTTCTGCAAAGCTGTCAGACAAAAATCATTGCTCATCCGGAACCGGGCGCGCCGTTGTGTCCTCATGCACTGAGCTCAGAAACACCTGTACTCCTGGCAATCGGTCCGGAAGGTGGTTATACGACACGGGAAGTGGAAGTATTCCGGAATCATGGATTCAACTGTGTCTCTCTGGGCAGAAATATTTTGCGTGTTGAATTTGCACTTTCCGTTTTATGTGGTAAATTGTGTCCTTGAAATAATAAACAGGAGGTTGTTGTATGAAAAAAATCACTTTTGAAGGGTGGAAAAATTGTGTGGAAATGGTCAGCGGAGATTTCCGGATCGTGATCACAACAGAAATCGGACCGCGTGTGATCGGCGGTTTTGTCGGGGACAGTGCCAATATTTTCAATGTTGATCCTGCTCTCGCCGGAACATCCGGAGCAAAAAAATGGGTCAACTACGGCGGCCACCGTTTGTGGCACGCACCTGAAATGTTCCCCCGCACCTATGAACTGGACAACACAAAAGCAACAGCCAAAGAACTGAAAGACGGTTCGATCTGTTTCACCTCCGGGACCGATAAGACAACCGGAATTTACAAAAGCATTACGATCAAAGCATTGGGCGATAACAAATTCAGAGTGGAACACCGTCTCCGCAACGATAATATGTGGGATATTGAACTGGCTCCCTGGGCATTGAGTGTCATGGCTCCCGGCGGGGTTGCGATCGCACCGCAAAATAAAGCTCCGAAGGCATTGCTCCCCAACTCGTTCTTTGCTTTCTGGCCCTATACAGAAATGAATGATCCCCGGTTGAAACTCGGAAAAGATTTCGTCATGGTGCATCAGAAAAAAGATATGGAGCCGCTGAAAATCGGATTCAACTGCGAAAACGGTTGGATCGCTTACGCAAATCAGGGAACAATCTTTGTCAAGAGCTTTGAACATTATCAGGATGCAGATTATCCCGATAACGGATGCAGTATCGAAATCTATACCTGCTCTGATATGCTGGAAGCGGAAACTCTCGGTCCGCTCGGTCTGCTCGCTCCCGGTGATGAAGTTGTCCATACAGAAGAATGGCTCTGTATCCCCGGTCCCGCCAATATCAAAAATGAAAAGGATGCGGCAAAATATTTTCCCGTCCCGACAGCGGAATAAAACAATATGAAACAACCACCATTTCCCTCTGATACGAACGAACTTTATCTACCCGGTATTCCGCTGCTTGCGCCGATTGCCGGTCATACTGACCTGCCGATGCGTCTTTCCGCCCGTCGGCATGGCTGCCGTTACGCATTCACGGAAATGGTCGATGCAGGGTCTCTGGTCTTTGGGAATCACAAGACCAATTCCCTGCTGATCGCACGGGATCCATCCGAAGAATTTCTCGGGATCCAACTGGTCGGTTCCGAGCATGACATTTTAGCAAAAGCAGCTCAAATCGTCAATCAGCATCACTTCGATGTCCTTGATTTCAACCTCGGATGCCCAGCCCCGAAAGTTGCCAAAAAAGGCGAAGGAGCAACGTTTGCTGTCAAACGCCCGGATGAAGCGGTACGTGCGTTTGAGGTGCTGGTCAAAAATTCCAACATCCCAGTCACTGCAAAAACCAGGATCGCTTCTGAAACAGATCCTGAACCGACCGTCAAATTCTGTCTTGCTCTGCAGAATGCCGGAGCGCAGGCGATCACAATTCATGGCCGTCTGATGAAAAATTTTTATTCCGGCCCGGTTTTCACCGGAATCATCCGGGAAATCCGCCGGACATTGACGATACCGGTCATTGCCAACGGCGGCATCATGACACAACCATTGCATGATAAACTCCTGCTCGATACGGAATGTCCCAATGCCATGATCGCGCGCGGAGCCTGTGGAAATCCGTGGATATTCCGGGAGATCGCACAGAAAAAAATACAACCGCCGACCCTCCGGGAATTCATGGATGAAATGCGTCTCCATTTTGAAGGAATGATGCACTTCTACGGTATCGAAAATGGATTGCGTATCTGCAGAAAAACTCTTTTGGAATATTTACGCGGTCGCGGATTCCCCGGAGAACTCAGAGCTTCTGTCTCCTTCTTGAATTCCGTCGAACAGTTTGAAACTATGATGCAGCGGATCGCAGAAGGTCCCTCCCCCAGATACTATCAGATGCTTGAACAGAATCCAGATATGGAACGAAGACTTTTGCCATAATCTGATATTTTTTCAATATGTCCCATATATGTCTTTCTTTTTTCATTTGAAAACAGGATAAATCCGGTTATATTGACTTCAGATTCATAAAATCAATCAAAATCCGGAGCCGGGATATGCGTTGCAGAAAGTTTGATAAAAAAAGCTCTTCACATCCATTGTATATCCAGTTGTATGCCCATCTGCGAGAGTGGCTGAATACCCGGGAAGCACGCCGTGCCGGAAAACTGCCGACAGAATTGGAGCTATGCAAAATCTTTTCTCTCTCCCGCAATACCGTTGGACAGGCTTTGAAGATGCTGGAAGAGGAACAGTTGATCTGTCGGATCAAAAACCGGGGAACTTTTCTGACTTCTGCAATCACAGAATTTGATCCGCAAAGCATACGCCGCACCATCGGAGTTGTCTTCCCGCATAATCACACCTGGGAGGATGTAGTGGAAGCGATCCGTAAAAATTGTCTGAAACTGGGCTATGAACTCCGTCTTTATACTTACAACTGGATGGATCCGGACGAGGAATTGAAAGTTCTGCATCTTGCAACGAGACAAACAGCCGGCGTGATTTTATATCCGGGCGGACATGCACAGGATGTAGAAGAGATCCGCCGCCTGACAGCCTCTTTTCCATTGGTACTGTTTGATCTTTACGCCCCCGGTTTTGAATGTAATTCTGTGGCGACCGATCATTATCTGGGAGCATACAGACTGGCGGAAACGGTGATCCGTTCCGGCTGCAGAAAACCCTGTATTCTTGCCGCCAGACAGAAAATTTCCTCTCCCCGACTGCGTCTTGCCGGATTCCGCCAGGCATTGGAAGATCACGGCTTATCATTTCAGGAACAATTTCTTGAAACCCCGGAATCATCTGCCAATGCGTTGGAACGATTTTTCAAAAACGGAGATTATGACTCGATTCTTGATACAACACTCTGTCAATATCCCCGTTTTTTGAGGGAAAAAGAGATCGTGATTGCACGTTTTGATGATTTTTCTCCGGAAGAACAGAAGCTCTACCGGACAATTTCCGCCATTCAACGGAAAGAAGAACTCGGAAATGCCGCAATCAATCTGCTGAGAGAAACATTACGTTCCGGCAATACTCCGGAAAAACGTATTCTCATCGCACCGGAAATCATACCCTATAAGAAAGGATAAAAACATGAATAAAAAACTCTATGTGATCACCAATTCGCATTTGGATCCGATCTGGTTGTGGAACCGCAGCTCTGGCAGAAGTTCCTGGCTGAATACCATGCAGACTGTCACAAAGATCATGAGCGAAGAACCGGATATCAAATTCACCTGTTCCGCAGCAGCCCTCTACCGCTGGGTCGAACAGACAGATCCGGTACTGTTCCGCAAGATCGCCGCATTGGTCGAAGCCGGACGCTGGGAGATCACCGGAGGATGGGAAGTCCAATCAGATGCGATCATCAGCCGCCCGGAAACAATCCTCCGTCAGGCGTTCTGTGCCAAAGAATATTTCTTCCAACGTTTCGGGGTCGATATCAATATTGCTTACAATGTGGATGCGTTCGGACACAGTGCCGGACTGCCGAAACTTTTGAGAGCCAATGGATTCACGCACTATGTATTCAACCGCAGTCATACAACGCCGGGAGTTTTCAACTGGCAGGCGGATGATGGTTCAGCAGTCACAGCTCTGCACATTCTAACAGCATACGGAACCGGAAATCTCGGCGAAAAAGCTTTGAATGATAAGTTGCAGGAACATCTGGACAGTCCTCTGGAACATCAAACATTCTTTTTCGGAGTCGGCGACCACGGCGGCGGCATCTCACGGCAGCAGTTGGCATGGCTCCGCAAAGCACAGGAAAAATATGATATCGTATTCTCCACTCTCAGGGAATATTTTGAAATCATCAAAGATCAGCCGAAAGAAACTGTCACAGGCGAACTCGGTCCGGTCTTCCGGGGATGCTATTCCAACTGTCATGAAGTCAAACGGAAAATCGCACGGGCAACACGCAGAATGATCACGGCAGAAAAACTCAGTGCCATGGATGAAGAACTCAACGAATCATGGCAGGAACTCTGTTATCATCATTTCCATGATATTCTCCCCGGAACGTCCATCAGAGAAGCCTATCAGCGCGATGTCTTCCCCGGTCTCGGAAGCGTGGAACATACCGCCGATACCATTATCGACAGACAACTTTTCCGGCGTGCGGCAAAGTTTGATACACGTTACATGACAGACGGCGGGATCTATGTATGGAATCCTCATCCTTTCACACACAAAACCATTGTCTCATTCATCGGCTTTGCCGACCCGAACAGCAAAGGAGTTCTGTTCAATGCACTCAAAGATGCTCAAGGCAACGAATTGCCATTGCAGCTGCTGCCCACTCCCTCCGCCTATGGTCCCTGCGGAGTGCCGTGGGGAAAAATCACTGCCGTGGTGGAACTGCCTGCCATGGGTGAAACAACATTCGCATTGAGTCATTCAGACAAAGAATATCCTCTGCTCGGATTTGAATCTCAGTATAAATTGTTGAAAAAACTGGATTTTGAACTCTATTTCGATCACTCCCGCACCTGGGGGTTCGGTTTGGATAAATTCGATATTCTGAAAGGAAAACCGGAACTGCTCCGGACAGAAGAATACCTCGATGGTCCAGTTTGCAGCATTCTGCGTTCTCATTGGAAATACAACACATCCACCATTATTGTGGATCTCTGCCGCTACAAAGATATTCCGGAAACCGGGGTACAGATCAAACTGGATTGGCATGAAACAGAATGTGCTCTCAAACTGATCATCAATCACAATCTTTCCAAAACAGAATTCTATACAGGAAGCGGAGCGTCCATTGTTCAACGATTGGAAAAAAGTCATTATCAGCGTATTGAATCCAGAAGAATGTGGGTCAACGGCAACAATCAATGCTGTTATCCGGAAACAGGTGAAATTTCCATGATCGACTGGTGCGCGGCAATGTCTGATTCGGAAACACTTGCAGTATATGCTCCGGATCTTCATTCCTGCGATCATTGTAATAATCAACTCCGGATCACCCTGCTCCGTCCGGTACTCCACGCTGACCATGCGCCTTTTATCGCCAGCAAGGAAGATCACTGGATGGATCTCGGATATTCCGAAAGAAAATTGTGGATCGCAGAAATGGATGATGTTCCCCTGGAAAATCTGCCCGGATTGGCAAATCAGCGCTTGAATAACGGTGAAGTCTGCGAAACAACAATCCATGAAGCATCCGATCAGAATTGGCTGATCCCGGAATTAAAATTGTCGCTTGACTCAAAACAGGTGGTTCTGCAGGCATACAGGATCAACGAATCTGGTGATTTTGAAATCCATCTGATGAACTATGGCGATGCTGTAAAAGTCAATCTTCCGGCAATCGGAGAAATCAAACTCCCTGCCCGGGCACTGCGGATCATTTCCTGGAATTGATCGTATCTTTCCATTCATAAAACTCCCATGACGGATATTTTCTGAAAAAAGATCTGTTTCACGGGAGTTTTTTTCTTGACATCTTACTTGATCTATTGTATAATAGCAGCAAACAGAACACATCACCTCAAAAAAAGGAGTAGCCGATATGCTGATCGTCAACACTGAAACCGTTCCCGGAAAAAAAATCATTGAAGTCAAAGCACTTGTTCAGGGCAATACAGTTCGGGCAAAACATGTCGGCAGAGACATTGCAGCCTCTTTCAAAAATCTGGTTGGCGGAGAACTCAAAGGTTATACAGAACTCCTGATCGAATCCAGACGGGAAGCTCTGGCACGCATGATCTCACAGGCGGAAGAACTCGGAGCCAATGCCGTGATCAATGTCCGTTTTGCTACAAGCAGTATCACTGCAGGCGCAGCGGAACTTTATGCTTACGGCACGGCAGTCGTGATCGAAGATGAGGAAAACTGAAAGAGAAAAGGATCATCATTATGCCTCCCGACCCCCTCAGTATTCTGATTCTCAAAATCTTTATAGAACTCTTGCCGTTATGGGTGCTTCTGATTGCGTGGGCAACTCATTCCCTCATTCAACGGAAACGCAGAAGGACACTTGAAGAGGATGAACAGTTCTGCAAGGAAAATATCTCATACAACAACCTGAAAACATTTCCATCCGGCAGAAAATTCCGGAATCCTGTCTTAGTCACAGGAACAGTGGTCATTGCCAACGATTACTTTGCGGCTTTTCTTTCCGGTTTCCGCTCTATCTTCGGCGGAGAGATGAAATCTTATACCAAATTCGCCGATGATGCACGCAGGATCGCAACAGTCCGGATGCTGAAAAAAGCGATTGCCGCAGGTGCAACTCATGTTTATAATGTCCGTTGCGAAACAATCACGATCAATAATGTCTCTCAGGGCAGCAAACAAACCGGAGGGATCGAGATGATCGTTTACGGCACAGCAGTTATGGATGTTACAGAAGATGGATCAGAAGAAATATAAAGATCTCTTTTCAATCAATGCCGAAGTTGCCGTTCACCCGGAACTGGCAAAAAAAGAGAAATCAGAAAAGACAAACTATCCGTGGCATCCGGTCAATCAGGAGGAAGCGGAAAAGCTCAATCTTTCAGTGATCGCTGAACCCTACAATCCGGCGGGCTTACGTCAGAACGGAGAAACGGCATACGGGAAATGGCTCTCGGAAAAAACAAATGCCGCACCATTTCACAAGGTTCTCAGCGTAACCTTATTGAGCGGAATCGCAGGCGGGATTTTTTCTGTGATCGGAACATTGCTGCAAAATAATTTTTCCGTATGGGGAATCCTTGCGGCGGTTATTGCCGCCCCACTGGTGGAAGAGATCATGAAACAATCCGGGATGATCTGGATGTTGGAAAAACGCCCCTGGCTTGTCAAATACCGTTGGCAGTTCATTCTGGTTGCATTTTTGAGTGCCGGGATTTTTGCAACACTGGAAAATCTTGTTTATCAATCTTACTTGACTACCCCGGAAATCCCGGCAGAAAGATTGCAGCGTATCATGGCTTTCCGTTGGAAATACTGCACACTCTTGCATATTTGCTGTACTTTGATTTCCACCTTAAGCCTGCAACGGGTCTGGCAGCATTTCCGTAAAATCGGAAAACCATGTGAGATCCAACGTACATGGATCTTTTTCGGGATTGCTATGTTCATTCACGGGTTATACAACCTGATCGCATTACTATTTATTAAATTATGAACCGGAGAAATATCATGTGCTCCTGTAAACGCCTGCTTCTGACTCTTTTTCTGCTTGCTGTATCCATCCTCTTTTTCTGTGGTTGGAAAGATTTGAATTATCAGTATCCCGGTAACTGGCTTCTCTGTCAGGAACAGAAACAAGGAACTCTCTATGATGTTTTTTATGTTTATCCGACACTTCATTCCGGAAAAAAATCTCCGCTGATGAATCTGCATGACCCGGCGACCCGCTCCAAAGCATTGGCATTTGCCACGGCTCAGACAGAATTTTTCGGCAAGGACGCCCGGATCTTTGCGCCCTGTATCCGCCAGCTCGGATTTGCACAGATCAAACTGGGAGGAGACCTCCACTCCTGGCTCAATGAAATACGGATTTTCAACCCGGCAACGATCGGTAAATCTCTGCGGCACGGAGCTCAGGATACGATCAACGCACTGCACCATTATCTGAAATATTGGAATAAAGGACGTCCTTTCATACTCTTCGGACACAGTCAGGGTGCCATGGATCTTTATGAAGCATTATATAAAATCCCGGAAATCAGCGTTCAAAAGGGATTTACAGCTGCTTATCTGATTGGTTTACCCATGATTACAAAGGAACAGATCCGGAAAGATTTTGCAAAAAGAAATATTCATCCTGCCGCAAATGCGAATGACTGCGGTGTGATCATTGTTTGGAATACCCAAAGTAAAGATGTCAGAAAATCCCCGTTTGCCCGGAAAGGTACATTTGTGATCAACCCATTGAATTGGAAAACCGATCCGACTCCGGCAACGGCGGCTGAAAATCTGCGTTCAGACCTCTACCGTTACTGGCAGAAAGATCCTGCCAAACAAAAAGAAGTACGGAAAAATCTCTGCGGAGCAGTCATTGATCCGGAACAGGGTGCTTTGATCGTGGATCTTCCGGAAAACAGCGAATTTGATGCAAAAGGAATGATGGGAAAAGGAATTTTCCACAGCTGCGATATCTGGCTCTTCTCCGGAGCAATTGTCCGCAATGCAAAAGAACGGGTGCTGAACCGGAAAAAACACTGAGCCGGCATCAAGCCATATCCAGGACTTTTTCCAATATGCGGGAACAACATGGAAGAGAACGGAGCCGGATCAGACAATGCCATAACGGATCGATTTTTTTCCACGCTCCGGTATAAAAAATATGACGCATTTTTCCGGAAAAGTGATTTTTCACTCCCGCGCCACGGAAAATACTGCGCCAACGGTAAAAACGCTCATAACTCCGCCAATAGCCTTCTTCCAACTGCGCCGGAGTCAAATGATCATGACGGATCACGGCATGACGCGTATCATACAAATCCCAATCACGGGTCAATAAACGTCCCTCCCGTTCCATCTTTTCAAAAAAAGGCGTTCCCGGATAAGGTGTTGCCAAATGAAATGTGGCGGTCTCGATCCCCTGACTCACCGCCCAATCAACAGTCCGGTCAAATACATCGGCATCATCGCCGGGAAGACCGAATACAAAGCTGGCATTGGTCATGATTCCGTGATCCCGGAGGATCTTCACAACCGTGTTATATTCTTCGATCCGGTTCTGTGTTTTCCTGCAGGCAAGCAACGAGGCAGGATTCAAAGACTCAAAGCCGATGAACAGACTTTTCAATCCCGCATCCGCCGCTTTCCGGACCAATTCCCGATTCAAAACTCCGGCAGTGGTGGCAGCTCCCTGAAAACGGCGTTTCATCCCGCGCATCCCCTCAAACAACGCTCTGGAAAAAGAGGATGAACCGAAAAGATTATCATCCAGAAAAAATAAATGCCGTCCCGGCAATGTTTCGATCTCAGCAAGAGCCCGGTCAACAGGCTCCGTATAAAAAGAAGTCCCTCCGGCAAAAAAATTCCTGGTATAACAGAATTCGCATTGAGAGGGACATCCTCTTGAAACAACAATACTGTTCGGAACCAGATAATGTTTCCGGCAGATCAAATCACGGCGGGGAAACGGAAGAGATGCAAGAGTACGGACTGGATCCCGTATGATCCCGCGGCAAGGCTCGCCTCTGCGGAATTTCCGGAGAAAAATCTGCCACGCCTCATGCGCCGGTCCGGTAATAACAGTATCTGCATGCGCCAGAGCCTCCTCCGGAAGAGATGTCGCATGAAGCCCGCCCATCACAACATAGATCCTGCGTGATCGGTAGGAATCAGCAATGGCATACGCCCGCCGGGCATTGGTTATATAGGTCTGGATCACAACCAGATCCGGAGAATCTGAAAAATCATCCTCTTCCACATGTTGATCCAGTATCCGGATTTCATCTGCCGGATCCAGATATGCAGCAAGCTGCGCCAATCCAAGAGGCGGAAACAGAGAATATTTTATCGGACGGAAAAATTTTCCTGCCGCCTCCTGAAGTGCCGGAAGAATCAGTTTTACACGCATCTGTTACACCGGGGATTCAACAAATTCAATTCTCAAACTTTTGTTGATCTCTCATGCACAGCAAAACAGCCAAAATGGTTCCCGGCAGCCAGCCGAACACTGTAAACAGAAAAACCAGCAGCATACTCCCGCAGCCCTTGTCAAATACCGCAAGCGGCGGAAAAAGGATTGCCAACAAAACTCTGATGATCAATTCCGTACTGTTGTATTGCGTTCCCATATTCACTCTCCTATTCTACTTTTATTATCGGTAATACAAACGATCAAAGCCACGATCGTTCCCGGCAGCCAGCCGAGACATGTCAGCAGAAAAATAAAAATCATCATTCCGCATCCACGGTCAAACACCGCAAGCGGCGGAAAAATTATGCACAGTAAAATGCGTAACAGAATATCCGTATTCATTTTCAATCTCCTTTCAATTCCTTATTATAAAGTAATGAACCACCCAGAACTGCACCAGGCAGAACGATGATGGATAAAAATGGAATCAGTGTCAGCAGATAAAGCATCACACCGAAACCGAGAATCACCATAAATTTCTGTCGGCTGCCAATATCCCTCCTCAGTTTCCGTACCTCCTGCCGGTGACAGAAAGCGGCACAGAACAGACTGGATATTCCCACTCTGTAACCGAGCACGATCACCAGCAGAACTTTCCCGAAAAACGGAATCAGCAGCGCCGTCAACAGCATCAGCGGAATCAGCAAAAGCGTACCTGTCCCCCAGCAGAGAGAGTCCCGCCAGAAACAGAATAGATCTTTCTTTGCCGGCGGAACAGCATGATACCCAAAATGTTTGCGCTCAAAACGCTCCACCATACTGTCAAAAAAGAGTCCTCCGAATATTTCATATAATGATCCGGCTGTTCCCATGATGACCAATGCCGCAACAAGAATAAATATCAACATCACTGTTCCTGTGAAAAAATCACCGGCAAAAGCTGCCCATGACGGCAACACCAATACCATCTCCCGGAGCCATCCAAGCAACAGTGAACCGTACCACCAGAGGATCCGCATAAAAAAGAGATACACCAACAACGTCATTGCCATCGGAATCAACGCATATTTCCAGAGGGAACGGTCAGTGTAAAAAAGACGGATCCCTTCTATCAGATAATGCACTCCCCGTGTCAGATCAGCAAACATCCTCTCCTCCAGAATCCGTATATTTTCCTCTCTGAAAACGTAACATACACCATCAAGCCGGAGATTGCAAGAGAAAATCAAAAAACATGATACAAATGATACATCTTTTTAAAAATTTTTCCGGAAACACTGCCACGGACTCTCCTTGAATCCGGCAGATATTTTTTCAATAAAATTTGATTATCCAGCTTGACAATCTCTCCAAAAAACACTATATTACCTCAATATAATTGTTAAGATTTTGTTTCATTTTTATTAAGTCAACAATAAAAATCAGACAAAATAAGATAGAATATACCTTTCAGGAGTGGTCAGAATATGTGGAATAAAATCATTGCTCTCTGCCTCTTTCCGGCATTTTTCTTTTTGCCTGCAATGCGTATGCACAGACAGTCAAACCGTGTACTCCGGCAGAATTGAAGGCATTGATTCCGGCAAAAGTTGCAACGATCAATGGAAAAACAATTGATCAGAATGAATTTTACAGTTATCTGATGCGTCAACTTCCCAAAGGAAAAATCCCGGGAAATCTGAATCAGAAAACGGCTCCGTATGTCTTGGCAGTTCAGGCGGAACAGATGATCATTGATCTCTTGATCAAAGAATATCTGAAAACAAAGAAAGTCCTTCCCTCTGCCACACAGGTCACAACTTTTTACCACAACCAGGTACAGAAATTGACGCCGGATGAAAAAGCATTGCTTGAAGCGCGCTTGCAGAGAAATAAAAAGACGATCGAAGACTGGATCAGTCAGAAAGCTGCCGATCCGGAAATTCAGGATCAAGTCGCTGCATTTGAATTTTTTGAAAAAGAGTACACTGCAAAAATCCAGATCGCAGAAAAACAGATCAGCGACTATTATCACAAAAACAATACCCGTTTCAATGTACCGGAAACAGCCACGATCTCGCATATCCGTTTTTTATTCGACCCGAGAAAAAAAGAAACTCGTGAAGCAGCTCTGCAAAAAGCAAGAAAAGTTGCCGCTGCAGTCAAAAAAAATCCGAAATCATTTGCTGCTGTTGCCGCAAAAGAAAGTGATTGTCCATCCCGCACAAAAGGAGGGAAACTGGGCATTGTCGAACGGAATATGCTTCATAAAAATGTGGAAAAAACCGTTTTTTCCATGAAAGCAGGAACAATTTCTGATCCGCTTGAATCCCATACCGCTTTTCACATCGTTCTCTGTGAAGCCCGGACTCCCGCACGAAAATATGCGTATCATGAAGTCAAAGCAGGAATCACCGACATGCTGAAACGTCAGGAGGCTCAGAAACGATTGGAACAATTGGTCGCTGACCTGAAGAAGAAAAATAAAGTCCAGATCTTTCTGACTATCCCCCATTATCAGGCATACAAAATGGAAATCCCGGCTGATGCAAGACCCCGCTGAACATTTGAATACAGACCGTCTCTCCGCAGAATTTATCCGGAAGCACCCCGGCACATGTGCGGCAGCTGTGATTACCGGTAAACAGAAAATATTTTATCTGACTGTTTTCTGTCTGGCTCTTCTGTTATTGTTTTACCGTTGGGATCTTCTTATTTTTCTGCTGACAGCCCTTCTTGCATTTTTATATCTTTCGGCGGCATTTTTCCGCTTGGTCGCAGCGGTATCGGGCTTTTTCTTCCGTTATGAACGGGCTGATATTCCCGAAGGTGAACTGCCGATTTATACGATTCTGCTGCCGATGTATAAGGAAGCAAATATTGCAGAACAGTTGATTGACCGTATCCGTGCGATCGATTATCCATTGGAACGGCTGGATGTAAAAATTCTGTTGGAACAGGATGACACCGCAACGATCGAGGCGATGCGGTCTTTGAATCTGCCGGAACAGTTTGAAATCCTTGTTATGGATCCCTGTCTGCCGAAGACCAAACCGCGAGCCTGTAATTATGGATTGGAAAAAGCCAGAGGTGAATTCTGCGTGATCTATGATGCGGAGGATCGTCCGGAGCCGGATCAATTGAAAAAAGCAGTCGGCATGTTCCGCGGGGAAGGACGGGAAGATGTGGCTTGTGTGCAGGCGAAACTGAATTATCACAACTCCCGTCAGAATCTGCTGACAAGATTATTCACGATCGAATACACCACACATTTTGATTTGATTCTGCCGGGAATGCAGCTTTTCAATTTTCCTCTGCCGTTGGGTGGAACCAGCAACCATTTCCGGACAGAGATCCTGAAACAGATCGGCGGCTGGGATTCGTTCAATGTAACGGAAGATTGCGATCTCGGGATCCGGATCTATGAAAACCGTTACCGAACTCTGCTGTTGGACAGCACCACATGGGAAGAAGCCAATTCCCGGCTTGGCAACTGGATCCGGCAGCGATCCCGTTGGATCAAAGGATTTTTCCAGACACATCTGGTTCATTACAGAAGTTGGTTTTCAACGATTGGACGCTTGGGGCTATGGGGTTCATTCGGAGGATTTCTTGCCATTGGCGGAGGATCTCTGATGATTCTGTGCAATATTATTTTCATGTTGCTTCTGTTGGGATATTGTGCGTTGCTTCTTGCGGGATCACTTCAGGGAGTACCGGTCATGGATCAAATCGTTGTTTCCACGGATAATATGTTTCTTCATACCGAAGTTTTCTGGAAAGCATGGCCGCTGGTCTATTTCGGAGCGGATGAAAGCATGCTTTACTCGATCCTCTCCATGATTTTTGCATCTGTCTCTTTCCTGCTCTTCTGTGCCAATTTTGTATTTCTGGCAATCGGGATGCTGGGATGTTTCAAACGGAAATACTGGCACTTGATCCTCTACACTCCGTTGATGTTTATCTATTGGCAGTTCATGTCGATCGCAGCGTGGAAAGGTTTTCTGCAGTTGTTTTATAAACCGTTTTACTGGGAAAAAACCAAACATGGGTTACAGTCTGATTCTCAAAAATAAGAAAGGATCCATTATTATGACACATCTGAAACAAAAATCTTTCACACTCATAGAGTTACTGGTCACGATCGCAATTATTGCGATTCTGGCGGGCTTGCTGCTGCCATCGATCAATAATGTTCTGAAAAAAGCAAAGGAAACGAACTGTATCAGCAATCTCAAACAGCTCGGTCTTGCCTGTATCACCTATCGCGATGACTGGCGTGACCGGATGCCGGCATGGACTTCGGATCTTTATAAAAGTTATCTGCCCTCCGCCAAAGTGTATCGTTGCGGCATGGATACCAATCCGGCAGACAGAGAATACAAGGACTGGACCGCAGAACCGACACCGAAATTTATTGAAGCATACGACCGTTTCGGCAGTGTCGGCAAATACGGACATCTTCCGAATGTAAAAGAACATAAGGATGATCCGGCAGACAAAGTGGCGCAGGTCAGTTATTTCTATGAATTCAGCGACGCCCTCTGCACCTGGAAAAATGATGGCAGATCCTGGGCGGAAGTCAAATACAATCAGCTCCGGAATGAACGCAATGAATATCCTCCGCATCAGCGGTTCCGGGATGCCTTGCAATACTTCCCGACAGTACGTTGTTACTGGCATTTGCAAAAAGGAAAAGAAGAACCCATGATCAATGTATCATGGAGCGGAAATATCTTCCGCAGTGTCATGGAATGGGAGAAAGGAATATTGTGAAATACATTTTCCCTCTGATCCTTTTGCAGATATGTCTGATGTTTTCTGTCTGGGGAATATCAGGCAAGGTGATTTCTGCAATCCCGCTGCCACGGGAAAAATTCAAACCATCACAAAAAGCATTTGAGGCAGAATATCTGGTTTTCGATTACAAACTGAATGTAAAAAAACCTCTTCAGGGGGCGGTCATTGTCAAAGATAAAGACGGCAATCTCTTTCAATCCCGTCAGGAATGGACGTTTGACAAAACAGAAAATTGGAAAACACTCCGGGTCCGGATCGATGACCGTGCTCAGAATTGGTATCCCTATTCCAATAGAGAACGCTGGAATGCACAGATCGCTTCAGCAGTTTTTGAGTATGGTCTTTCGCTCTGGAGTCAGGAAGAGAATATGGAGATCAAAGGCGAAGTCCGCAATCTCCGCTATGAGGGTATAAGAAAAAAAATCCCGTTGGCTGTCACCACCATCACAGCTCCGGAAAAAGGAACTGCGGGAAAAATATTTTCTGTAAAATTTCAGCTTTCCCGGGAATATTTCAATCCGTTCGATCCCGATGAAGTCGCTGTTGATTGTGAATGGCAGACGCCCGATCAGAAAAAAGTTATTTTCCCCGCATTCTTCACCAAAGATCACCACCTGGAATACAATATGACTGAAGAACGGGCGGTGGCTGAAGGTCTCCCTCACTGGGAACTGCGTTATTTCCCGAAAACAGCCGGAAAACATCAATTCAGAATCATTGTAAAAGAGAAAAAAGAAACGGTCTCAAGCGAATGGAAGACCGTTGAAATCACGCCCGCACCTGTCCGGGGAGTTGTCCGGGTCTCCAAACAGAATCACCATTATTTTGAATATGAAAACGGCGAATTCTTCTTTCCTGTCGGTCTGAATATTCATTCCAACACAGATTACCGGGCAGAAGCCAGACTCCGCATTGCACCGTTGGCGGATATGGGGTTGAAAGATTATGAACGATATTTCAAACTCTGTTCTGCCGCCGGGATCAACTGCATTGAAGTATGGATGGCATCCTGGACATTCGCTTTGGAATGGAGCGCAAGACGTCTGGATTACATGGGCGTAGGACGTTATAATCTTGCCAATGCGACACGGCTTGATAAATTATTTGAAATGGCTGAAAAATATGGCATCCTGATCAATCTGATTTTTGATAATCACGGCAAATTTTCTGCCGGAGCAACACAGGAATGGTATGAAAATCCATTCAATAAACATTCCACTTATGCCGAAGCGGACGGGGGCTTTATCACCTCTGCGGAAAATCTTTTCACCAATGAAAAATACAAACAGTTCTGGTATCGCAGAAACCGTTATATCGCAGCCCGTTATGGACAGAATCCCAATATTTTTGCGATCGAACTCTGGAGCGAAGTCGATCTTGTTTTCAGTTTTTATCCTGCCTATCACAATAAAACGGTCGATACATGGCATTCACAAATCATCAAAAACTATCAGAGTTTCACTCCTGTCCGACACCTGATCACCACACATGTCTGCGGCGATATCCACAATAATAATGGAAAACTCCGTTTGTGGCAGCTGCCGGAAGTAACACATCTTGTGGGAGACGCATACCGATCGGACCGGATCCCGATGACACAGCAGCTTCGTTATCAGAGCGGAGTGTTTGAATTGAATAAACCGCGTTTGATCACTGAATTCGGCGGTCACTCCTCCGGCTCAGGAAACGGACTCCTTGAAAGCGATCTTCATGCAGGTTTGTGGGGCGCAATCTTCAAAAAACAGGCTGGACTCCCTTTCCTCTGGTGGCACGATTTTGCGATTTCCGATGGCAGACTCCAACATTTCCACGGGGTTACAAAATTTTTGAAAAATATGGATCTCCGCGATCCAATGTATCAGTCATTGGAATGTAAAGTGATTGCGCCCCCGGATCAAATCTTCAATACCTTTCATCCAGGATACAAAGGACTCATCCATTCTGTCCCCCCATGGGAGAGAGAATTTGAATCCATGTGCATCAGAAGAAAAGATGAATTCAATGGCTGGGTCTATCATAAAGAACGGATGTTCCACTGGACTCCCCGGACAAATGATCCATTATCTCCGCATACATGGCGGGAAATCCGTCTGCTCCTCCCCGGCGATTTTGTCCCCGGTAAATGGAGAGTGGAATTCTATGATACGATCTCCGGTGACTGTATTCTTGCAGAAGACAGGGTCCTGACTGATTTCCTCGAACTTCCGGGTTTTGAAGATGATATCGCATTCAAGCTCAGGAGAATCAAATGAAAAAAATATACAGCATCTTTTTTCTGTTTTTCAGCATGACATATTTTGCCCTCGCTGCAGTTCCATGGGCTGATCCGGATGCCTCATTCAGAATCAAAGTCCGGCAGCCGGCAACAACAAATAAACAACCGGCTTCCCTGCTCCTCAAACAGTATCTTCTCCCGATGCCGTTCAATGGTATGGCAAAAGCATTTCTTCCGGACGGAACAGAACTGATCCCCGAACTGGATCTTTCACGCCGCGCGATCCTGCTGCCTCATTCAGAAAAAGAACGCGAAATTTACATTTACAGCGGCTATACACGCAACACGGGTGATTCCATCCTCAGAACATCCCCTGACGCCGATATGTTCACCATGCGCGAAATCACTTACTGGGGAGGTATCCGAGGTAATTTCCAACTCTATCTGGAACACCAGAAAAATAATCTCTCCCGCCGGGATAAAACTCAATATGATAACTTGAACAACAATATGAAACGTTATCTCTATTCACGCTATCTGCTCCCCCCTGCATCCGGAAAAATACTCCCGACTCATCCCGGAGCTGTGGCTTCTCAGAAAACAGAAAATACCAAACTCCCTTTCCGGGTACAGCTTTATCAGAGCAGAATCATGCAGAATGGCAGGGAATGGCGGCTCTTCCAATCCTCCTGGGCAAAATCATTCCTGCCGGATCTTCATTATTATGAAGCAAGGATCCGCAGCGAAGCAAATTCATGGCTCAGAAACAGGGAACGTAACATTCAGGAATGGAATAATCAACTCAAAAAAAATCGTGAGGAAACGATCTTCGGACAAATTGTAAACAACTTTGCCGCACGTCTCAATGCAAGAAGTCCAAGACCCCTCTACCCCTCGGAAGTGAACGTCATCAGCCGTGAACTGGATTTAAGCGGAAGTGCCGTCCTCCGATATACAGGAAATCTGAATATCGAAACACCCGGAGAATATGAATTCAGAGTCGTTACAAATACGCTCTGGATCATGAAAATCAATCAGAAAACTGTGAAATTTCACATGTTCAATCCAATACAAGTTCCGGATATGAGAAAAAAATATTCCATCCAATTCAAGATCCAGCTGGAAAAAGGTGTTTTCCCTTTCTCATTCCATTACGCTCGCCACAACAGTCAGATGCCTTTGGAAATCCATCTCAAAAAACCGGGAGAATCATGGAGCCCGCTGAATGAAAACATGTTCATTCCGGCTGCACCATGTAAAATCGAATCCATCACAATGCAGGACGGACGAACATTTCCTCTCATTCGCAGAGATTATGTCGGGAACTATATGACAGGAAAACAGACCTATGGACAATGGGAATACCTCCAACTACCCGGCAATGTTTCTCTGTGTGACAAAAATAAAATGCCTCTTACCCATAAAAATGTACTGGCTGTTCTGACCGCAGATTCAAAATCAGAAACATGGATCCGTTCCGGAAAAGATCTTTTCCCGTTCCCATCTGTCGATCAGCCTGGAAATCCGATCATTCTCAAAGGTGTCGCATCCATGAATATGCAAGTTCCCCCGGTTTGTTATAATGATAAAGTCATTCAGGCAGAGATCATACTCCGGAATGATTATCCCATGGAACTTCCTTTGTATTTGCGTGTAACAGAATATCTGAATGGAAAAGAAAAAGCGGATCCGCCTCGTCCCGTCACTCTGAAACCGGCACAACTCACACGTCTGCAAATTCCTCTCCGGAAAATCAGCGATAAGATCGCACTCCTTTCAGTGGAACTTTTGGCTCCCGGAGCAATCATCGCAAAAAAACAAATCCACCTGATCCCCGTTCAGAAACTCCACGATGCAATGGATATACACTATGACCGCTTTTATAAAGACGGTATTCCCTGTTCGCTGGTTCTTCAAAAAATGCAGTTGCGGGACATCCGACGCTGGCAGTTGCCGCAAATCCTCTCCGCATGGAAAAATGATTCGCTCCTGATCATCGGAAATCAGAAAATAGAAACGATCCTGTCTGAAAAATATCCACACCGGAAATCAGTCAAAAGAATTGTTTTTCCCCCTCAGAAACCGAATGCAGAAAGCTGTCTTCTGCAGGGAATACCTGCAATGGTGAAAGAGTTACAGAAAGATGTGTATGATACCATTCTTCTGATCCCTCCGACAAATGAAATTGCTCTGTTGGGTAAAGAACTCTTTTTCCGCTATTTCGCAGTTCTGGCTGAAACCGCACAAAATCATACAGAAAGACACCGGATCTTTGTGGTGATCCCCGCACTGACAACACCGGAGCAGGAACGGGAACTGATGCTTTTCTCACGGGAATACGGATTCTCTTTTCTGAAAGAAAAAAGTACAAAAGCAACTGCAGAATAACAAAAGCCGGACTCAGGTATCCAGTTCACGTTTCTGCTGTTTCTTTCCGGCGGAATGAAGAGCACTGTTCCGTTCCCAGAAAATCCCTTTTTCATATCCTTGAATACGGGGATCGGATTCAGCCCGTTTCAAACGGGCGATCCCCCAAGCTGCATATTCAGGATTCATCTCAACCGAAGCAAAACATCTTCCCAGTTTCTTGGCAACGACCGGAGTTGTTCCGCTGCCGCCAAACGGATCAAATACAAAATCTCCCGGACGGGAACTTGCCAGTATCAGTTTTGCAATCAATTTTTCCGGCTTCTGTGTCGGATGATCCGTATTTTCCGGCATCGACCAATAGGGAACAGTAATATCATCCCAGAAGTTAGAAGGATGGGTTATACGGAAGTTGCCCTCGTCTGTCTCCTCCCAATCTTTCGGTTTGCCATCCTGACGGTACGGCGCAATCACTTTCCGGCGGACTTTGACCGCATCCACATCAAAATAATACTCCTGCGAACAGGTTCCGAACCAGATATCTTCACAGCTGTTTTTCCAATTACTGCATGCTCCACGCCCTTTTTCACGCTGCCACGTGATACGATTCCGGACATGCAGATATTTATTCATTACAAAATATTGTGCAGCAGAACATTTCCAGTCTCCACAGAGATAAACGGATGCTGTCGGTTTCAACAACCGGAGCAACTTTGGAAACCATGATTCAAGATACCGGATATAGTTTTCATCCGACATCTGTCCGAATTTCATTCCATTGAAATCCTTACCGAGATTGTAAGGCGGATCCAGAATCAACAGATCCACAAAAGCATCCGGAAGCCGGGGAAGGATTTGAAACAAATCCCCGCAGAGAATACGCCCGGACAACTCTTTTTCAGACAATTCTTTTTCCGGGAATAATAATTCGTTATGACACTCCCGCTGTTCCTGTTCCGACAAGGTCAGTGTCTGATTGCGGGCGGATCTTTTTCGAGTAACTGCAGCCATTTTTTATTTTCCTTTGAAGATGTCTGTAAACCAATTCATATCAAAACGGAATGATGTATCCGGAAGCGGCAATATCCGCTGCAATGAATCAAGACGAGGCGTATTCAGCACAATAAAATCTTCCAGCACTTTGGAATAAAGGATAGATGGCTCATCCAATGTTCCGGAAAAGCGGAATGGTATTTTGAACCCGTGAAAAAGCAGAATACTTCGCAAAGCGATCGCACCGGATTCCAGATTCAAAATACCCTGTATGGATTCCATATTGATGTCCTTCCCGCACAAAGTCAGTTCGCCGATTTTCAAGTCTCCATTCTGAATCCGGAAACGGATCGCCCCTTTACTGAAATTCAAATTATTTTTCCCCGCCAAAACCGCATCCAGAGATGTGAGACATTCATTCAACTTCTGTTTCAAATTCCAGTTGAGAGAGATCAACGGCATGAAAGATGGCAATGCCCGCACCGGGATCAATATCAAACGCACAACACGACTCTGCCGATCCAGAGAAACCGGAATAGAAATATCACGACAGGAAAAATGTAAAGAACCATTCAGATCATTCAAGAGTGATGCCCGGTCAAATTTACTGCCGCGTAAAAAAAATTCTCCTTGAGTTATAAACAAACGGCAACTCAAATCTTTGGTCAGGATCGAAAGATACGGCTCCATGTCCAGATCGGAAAAACGGCCTTCCAGAGAAAAACCATCTCCGGCATATCCCTCCATTTGCAAATTCCCGATCACTTTCTTCTCTTTGTAAATCCGACTGCTGAAATGCCGGATCTGCAACAGATTCCTCTCCGGATCAAAATCCCCCTCCCCGCAAGCAGAAAAAGTAATCTTCATATCTGGAGATACAGACCATTGTCCGGCAGCTGTCAAATCCACAAAATCACTCCCCGCTTCAAACCAGTAACTCCGGGGTATCATATCTTTCCCTGGATAAATACGGGTGCGGACATTGAATCCAAGACGTCTGATATGCAAAGGATTATTCTGTCCGCCTTCACAACGCATCACTCCTTCCGCAAACATGCGGCACTGTCTGCCCGGACTGAAATGATCCCCCTGCAAATGAGACACTTCCCACGAATAGATCACTTTCCCCCCACGGACGATTTCAACCACACTGTTATGAGCAGAAAAATCACTCATGGAAAAAACGTCATCCGCATCATCACTCTCTGACGATATACCCTCCGGCATCTTTCCGGAGCGGGTGGACGGGGACAAAAAAGAAACTTTCACTCCATGCAGATCCGGTTTATGCAGATGAACTTTACCGGAAAATAAAGAAGAAATCTCCAATTCACTCTGACCGGAATCAAGATGGATCTCCAGATTTTCACGATCCGAAAAATAAAAACCTTCTGCAGAAAGAGAGAATGGAAACAGAGAAACAATTTGCAAATTCCGACTCCGGATCTCACAATCTGTCCAATCTGAAATCAATGGCAGCCAATAATTTGTCAACACATACGACGATCCCAGAACACCAATAAACAGAATCAATAAAATCAAAACGGCAGGAATAATAAAATAACGTTTCCGGAATCTCCGGGAAATACCTGATTGCTTATCCTGTTCCCGGTTCAGTTCACTCATGAATCACCTTGAGATATATCTCTTACACTCGTAATGATCGCCATCCCGCGGAACATCAGATTGATATTACGTCGCGGCTATTTCTTTTTGCGGATATCTTCCAAGGCGGCAACCAGTTCCTGCAGCTTGCGGTTGAGATCAGTATCCGGCATCACAACACGGAACATCTCGCCCTGCTGAACATTGTGTTTGTAATAAACAGCACAAACCAACTGTCCGGGTTTCTGAATGGAAATGCTCCGGATCCGGATCGAAGGATACGCTGTCTTTGTCAGCATGATCAGTTCAACCGCACGATCCAATGCATTGATCCTGCTGCCAACCGGATAACTGGACATATTCCGGAGTCCCACGATCACAGGAAGACTGTAGGATATATTCATACAACGATTCTTATACATCAGAACCGATTCAGAATCCACCACATGCAGAGAACGGGGCGTATTGATCAATGCCACAGGAATCCGTTCCAGAATCGATACATTCAAGGTATCCGGCAGAATACGGCGAACTTCAACCCGCTGCATGGAAGCCTCCCGCTGAAGCAGACGTTCCCGCATCATCTTCGGATCCATTTGAAACAGATTGGTCGAACCCGGACGGATCCGCAGAATTTCGCAAATCTGCTGCCGTCTGCCTTTCCAGTAGCCGCTGCTCTCCACAAATACTTTCTGAAGAGTGAATCGGGAATTTCCCGCAAACATACTGCATACAGTCCACCAGATCAGAAATACAAAAGCGGCAAGGATC
Organism: Lentisphaeria bacterium; assembly: GCA_017646015.1. Classification (GTDB taxonomy): domain Bacteria; phylum Verrucomicrobiota; class Lentisphaeria; order Victivallales; family UBA1829; genus SIG94. The sequence goes on along the minus strand of JAGCNI010000010.1, from coordinate 8,596 downwards.
ACCAGAAAAATAATCAGGATCCCCCAAAGCGGAATCTTGTATTTCTTCTGTTTCTTTTCCAGCACCGGTTCCATTTCTGTATCTCTCTTTCCTCAAAATTTTATCACAGATAAAATAATATACACCCAAACACTTTTTTTTCCATTGTTACAAATAGAAAAACAGAATTTTTATTGGAGAATATGCCGATTTTTCAAAATTGAAAATCAAAACAGATGCAGCAGATCAGAAAAATACAATTTTGAAACAAAAAACCTGAAACTTCACTGCCAGTCTTTGTTCCGTTTCTTATTGCAGCGACGCTCCGCATTGGAATAAAAACTGGGAGTGGTTTCAATCGCATAATCCGGAAAACGTTTCCGGACTTCCTCTGAAACATCCGGCGGAATATACTGAAAACGTTTATACATCCACAAATACTGCTCCGGAGCCATACGGATGAATTCTTCTGAAATTATCGTGATCGCCTGAATCAGTTCCTCATCAGAAGCATATTCACTGGACGGTTTTGGCAACTGCCGGAGGATCGCACGGTAACGATCCCCGTCACGCAGAACGGTACCGACTGCGATAAAACAATCTTTCCCTTTGGCAAGCACAGCAGGTGCACGGCTCACAGGAACCGGCAAGCCGAACATGTTGACAAAAACACCTCCATGACGGACACGGGTATTCTGATCGATCAGAATTCCGATCGCATAGCCGTCATTCATCGCATGATGCATCGCTTTCGCCGCACCTTTGGAAAAAATGATCTTCACATCGCCCGATTTGCGTCCGTCACTGATCAGCTTGTCAAGATAAGGATTCCGGGAAGAGCGGACAACTGTCGCCATACGGAATTTATAATAAGATGCAAGCGTTCTGCCTGCGAATTCCCAATTTCCAAGATGAGGAGTGACAAGGATCGCACTCTTGCCGGAAGCGGTATGCGCCAAACCCGCCAGACAGCACTCCTCGCAATCCTGACGGTCAAGATATTCTGTAAACTTTTCCGGATGTCTCTGGATCCAGAAAAATTCCTCTAATGTCAAAACCAGATTCTGAAGACTTTTCAACGCTGTTTCCCGGACTTTTTCATCCGGCATTTCAGGAAAGGCAGCATGGATATTCTTGCGACATAAAGAACCGAAACCGGGAATGATATACATTACCCAGCCAATGAAAGAAGCTGTACGGCGCAAAGTCTTGCGGCTCATCCAACCGACTGCAGTTGTGACCGCTTGCGTTAAAAGATAGATAAAATATGCAAAAATTTTTCCCATAGATACTCCAGGGATCAACAGGATCGACGTCTTTTTCGGGGAAGAGGTCCAACCACAGGTTCAGAGTCATTCCCTCCGCAGAATATCCCATTGGCAAAATAAACATGTTCCAATGACGCTGCCGCAATATTCAAAGCAAGACGATCCATATTTTCACGGGAACAATCCCGGCATTCCGCTTCTTTCACCAGACGGAAGCGCAAGCGGGAATCAACAAAAACAACTCCCCAGCCATCAGCAACTACGGCAGGATCAATCGAATTTTCAGGCACAACCAGATATAATTCCGATGCGGCATTCGCTGAACGGATCCGTTCCGAACGGCTGCCCTTATACAATGCCCGTTCCAACAGTTCGATCTGACGGAGACATTCTCGATAGGCTGAATTCCGGCTGGCGGAATAATTCCATTGTTCAAATTCAGAAAATAAAGTAGTTCTCTCTTTCAAATCCGGCTCTGTACGGCGGATTTCTTCTTCCAGAGATTCCTTTTTCAATCTGGCAAGACGCAACAGATTCAACTGTTCCGTTTTGCCGGAATACTCCAATACCGTTTCAGATTCTGTCCGGACTTCCACAAGAGCTGTCCGGTTGACACTGGATGATTTCCGGTTTGCCGCTGCAAGCCAGAAAGCCGCAGCATCCGCACGGTAACGCTGATTCCGGGTGATCACATCCAACGCTGCTCCGGCAGGTTTCAACGAAGCCAGAAAAGCCAACGCCGCACGTTTCAGATTCTGACGGTTCAATGTGATTTTTTTCTGTGCGGCTTCCTTTACAATAATGATCTCTTCCGCCGCCACAGAAGATTCCGTTTCCATAACTGTTTCTTCAACAGCAGTCCCGTTTTCAACGGCTGGGACTTTTTCTGTTTCTTCCGGAACAGAAACTTCCACTTCAGCTGCAGAAGTTTCCGGTACATTCTGTTCATCAGAAACAAAAGAGACCGCAGGATCCTCTGCGGAAGAAACACGTTCCTCCCACATAAATTCTGCGATCTGCTTATCTTCATCTTCATCAGGATCTGCCAATCCGGGAATCTCTTCCTGTTCGACTTGCAGATCCTCTTCTTCCAACTCAGGAGTACTGTTCACAGATTCAAAATCTGTTCCGAAATCAAAAGTCAACTGACCATTTTTTCCGTTATCATCCATTGCGAACAGCCCTCCTGCGCTGAATATTTATGAAAGATGATTATTTTTCTTCTTCGATGTCGAGACCATCGAGAGCACTGTCAAGGACCTTGCCCATGTCAACCAGATCCATGCCCGGTTTCAGAGCTGCGGAAACTTCTTCGCCAGCGGCTTTCAGATCATCTTCGGTGTAGCCTTCTTCAAGAGCTTTGATGCTCAATCCGATACGGCGTTCATCTTTGTCGATCTTGATGACACGAGCTTCGATTTCCTGATTGAGGTTGAGTTTATCTTTGACCTTTTCAACGTGATCTTTGCTGATCTGGGAAATGTGGACCAGACCGTCGATCTTGCGGGAAAGTTCGATAAATGCACCGAAAGCAGTGATCTTGGTGACTTTACCTTTGACAACATCACCGATCTTGTAAAGGTTTTCGATTTCAGACCACGGATCATCTTCGGTCTGTTTGAGACCGAGGGAGATACGCTGCTGCTGAGGATCGATGTCGAGGATAACAGCATCAACTTCATCACCGACTTTGAGAACTTCGTTCGGGTTGTTGATCTTGCGTGTCCAGGACATGTCGGAGACGTGGATCATACCGTCGATATCGTTTTCGATTTCAACGAATGCACCATAGCTGGTCATGTTGCGGACTTTACCTTTGATGCGGCTTCCGGCAGGATATTTTTCAGCGAGAACTTCCCACGGATTACGGGTCTTCTGACGGAGACCGAGAGAGATCTTCTTGCCTTCTTTATCAATGTCGAGGACAACTGCTTCGACTTCTTCACCAACGCTGACGACATCGCCTGCTTTGGTAACGCGTTTGGTCCAGGACATTTCGGAGACGTGGATCAGACCTTCAACACCCTGTTCGATTTCGACGAATGCGCCATAGGGCATGATGTTGACGATACGGCCTTTCACTACGCTGCCGATTGCATATTTGGTTTCAACTTCATCCCACGGATTCTGAGATTTCTGTTTGAGACCCAGGGAAACGCGTTCTTTGTCAAAGTCGATATCGAGGACCATGACTTCGATTTCCTGACTGAGTTCAAGCATTTCGGAGGGATGAGAGATTCTGCCCCAGGACATATCGGTGATGTGCAGAAGGCCGTCAACGCCGCCGAGATCGATGAATGCACCGAAGTCAGTGATGTTTTTGACAGTACCGTTGCGAAGCTGACCGACTTCCATTTCCTTGAGGAGAGCAGAGCGGCGATCCTTGCGGGATTCTTCGAGGAGAGCGCGACGGGAAACAACGATGTTTTTGCGTTCCTGATTGATCTTGAGGATCTTGAGTTCATATTCTTTGCCGATGAATTCATCCATGTTCTTGACCGGACCGATATCGATCTGGGAACCCGGGAGGAATGCTTCAACGCCATTGAGATCGATGATGATACCGCCTTTGACACGATGTTTCATCAGACCGTTGATCACGCTGCCTTCACCGTATTCAGAGGTGATTTTTTCCCAGGAGCGGATGAAATTAGCCTTGGAGAGGCTGATTTCCGGCATGTTGCTTTCGTTTTCGATTGCTTCGAGAAACACATCAAGTTCGTCGCCGTTTTTGACTTCTTCCCAGTTGCGGAATTCAGTGCTGGCAATGAAACCTTCGGCTTTGTAACCGATGTCAACGAGGGCTCCATCCTGACGTTTTTCTACGATTTTACCGGTTACGATGGATCCTTCAGCAAAGCTGCTGGAGGCGGAGGCGCCGCCGAGAAGTTCTTCCATGGAAAGATTGTTGCTCAGATCGACGTAGCTCTTTGTGTTGTTTTGTGCTTCAGACATGTTGTTTGTTTTTCTTTAGTTAAGTTTGTTGAGTTTAGAAAACACCCTGCATTCCGGCAACCTACCGGAATACACCTTCCTTATCAATCAAGTAATTTACCCTGCAATAGGGATGATGTCAAGCGGCAACGGGAGAAATAAGTGCAAATATCTCTCTTTTTTCCGGTTTTTCTCTTTATTTTATAATAAATCCGCCGTTTTCTTTCATGATCAAGCTCTTTTTTTGAAAAACAACGTTTTTCTCTTCAGAGTATTCTTCCGCCGGAAACATCGTTGTATTCAGAAGTTATGACAAAACGAAAAAACAAGAAAATTTATAACTTTAATTTTTTTTGATTTTTTTTCACTTTCCCGCTTGAAAAATTAAAAATCGTTGGTATATTAATGCCATAATCTGCCCGATGGTGTAACGGTAGCACAACTGATTCTGGTTCAGTTTGTCTAGGTTCGAATCCTGGTCGGGCAGCCATTTTTGTTTTAAACCACATGATTTTTAATTTCCACACTCTGTTTTCTGATTCCAACACTCGATAAAACAGTATTTTCTCTTATTCTGTCCGGATCAGATACAGTCCTTTCAGATAATGTCCTTCCGGGAAAAATCCGGAAACAGCATGATCCGGAGCCTGGGCAAGATGTTGAATAATTCGGAAATTGACATTGGCATCCTGTGCAGCACTGCAAACAACTTTTTCAAAAAGATCATCATCCATCGCTCCGGAACAGGAAAAGGTGAATAATTTTCCGCCCGGTCGCAACAATTTGAATCCCAACAGGTTCAAATCTTTATAAGCTCGTGCTGCTTTGTCACGCTGTTTGATCGTTTCCGCAAGTTTCGGCGGATCCAATATGATCATATCAAAACTCTTCCGGGAATCACGGCATTTCCGCAAAAACTGGAATACATCGGCGTCTTCAACAGAAAATTGTTCCGTAGAAAAACCATTGAGCTGTGCATTGGAACAGGCAAACTCCAATGCCGCTCCGGAGGAATCCACATTCAATACATGATGAGCTCCGCCATGTAACGCAGCCAACCCGAAACCTCCGGTATAACTGAAACAATTCAAAACATCCCCGCACCCGGCAGCCGCAGAGGATACAACCTGACGGTTCACACGCTGATCCAGATAAAATCCGGTTTTATGCCCCTCTTTCAACGAACTGCGGAAACGGATCCCGTTTTCTGTAAATTCAATAAATTCAGGAGGTTCAACTCCTTTCAAAAGACCTTTCACATCCGGCAATCCCTCCCGTTTCCGGCTGTCAACATCAGATCGTTCATATACATTGCAGCCGGTCACACAATACAACGCATCAGCGATCTCATTTCTGAAATAATCAGCACCGGCGGTGGACAACTGGCAAACAGCAAATCCCGGATAGATATCCACGATCACACCCGGCAAACCATCGGATTCCGCATGAACAAGACGGTATGAATCCGGCAGTACATTGTTGAAAATGATTTTGCGGAAAGTCAATGCGGCTCTGAATTTCCGTTCAAAAAAATCATATCCCGGCAAATCATTGATATCAAATGACCAGATCCTGATTGCGATGGAAGATGTTGCGGAATAAGCTCCATAACCGAGGAATTCCCCCTGAGAACTCAACACACGTACTGTCTCACCATTGCCTACTCCCTGCGGAATCTTTGACAATGCCCCGGAAAAAACCCACGGATGACGGCGTTGAAATGAACGTTCTTTTCCCTGTTTCAAAATAATATCATACATACAATCAGATTCCTTTCATAAAAATATATCTGATAACATACAGCATTTCCCGCAAAGTGCAAGAGTCTTCAGCAACTTCCATAATAAAAAAAGATCCGGCACAACAACCGGATCTTTTTTATGATTTCGATCAAAAATGATTTTTCAGGGATTTTTAACAATGATCACACGGTCACAATAAACCTTGTTCTCTTTCCCCGCATCTTCAGCATAGTACAGCGGACCTTCAAATTTCAACGAAGCATAGATCTGCACCTTATTCAGGGAACCCATTTCATACGCCTCGCCGAGATTCGCCTGCATCTCATACCAGCTGTCTTTCCCGAATCGCAGATTGCAGTCCGCAGAAATTGTCCGGACATTACCGACTTTGTAGATCTGATACTGTCCGCGCGGACCGATCTGTTCTTTCCGGATCCGGAAGATATTCGGATAATATTTCCGGTTGGCATAGTCATAGATATTGAGAACAAACGGCAGCACCAATGCGGGTGCCGGTTTTTCCTTCAACAGAGCTGCCACACCCCATGCGGCATCTTTATCATTCTGCAAATCCCGGCCCCGGGTTCTCGGAACAGTCTGGATGATCTGATCGGCTTTATATTTTCCGAAGATCGCAGCAGGCAGCGGTTTGCCCTCTTTTCCTGCCTGGATCAACGCATTTCCGATTTTATCATTCAAGGCTTTCAAAGAAGCATCAGAGCGGAATTTGAAACTGTTTCCATAGAAATCAGCAATTGTTTTCTTGAAACGGGCAAGCACAGTATCTGCCAATTCCTGCGGTTTGATCTTGAAATCCGGATAGGCTTTGATGATTCGGTTGTAACGCATCAGCATGGCATATTCCAGATTCAGACGCACACGGTTCACATTGTCGCGCCGGACAGGATCGTTTTTCACAAGAGAATCCATTTCATTGAACCAGCCATACCAGCGAACCATATTTTCAGCGGTCAGATGAAGATAGGCATTATCGGAGGCATTCCAGAGCATGAACATCTTGTTTTCTGCTGTCGATTTTTCAAGATCTTTCAAATATTTCTGCATCAGCGGAGCTGCTTTTCCATATTCAAATTCCATGAATTCAGAAATCAGCACTTCAGGATCCTGTTTGACATCTTTGAACAGCTGAAGGATCAGATAACTCTGCAATTCCGTAAATCCAATCATGTTGCAGACACCCACATTGTGTTCAAAGAAAGCATGGGTCATGCCCGCAGCAACCATGAACTTGATGTCTGTAACAAGCCGGTTGATATTGCCGATCGGCGGAGTAATATCCCCACTGTACGGATTGGGATAATACCAGATTCCAAGATTGGAAGAAATTTTTCCCCAATTTTTCAAATCCTCTGCGGAGCCGGCATTGACAGGATCTTTCCAGGATTTTCCGAAATCGTCATCGATCGGAGCAAACACCGGCATCAGGTTGGCGGGCAGTTTCCGGAGATTCTGCGGAGGTTTCTGAGATTGGGCTTTGCGGTACACCAGAAAAGAAATTTTATTTTCCGGATATTTTTTGGCAACTTCTTTGCTGAGTTCGATCAGACAATCAAAATAAGCTCCGCCGAGACAACCGTATTTCTTTTCCAGAGCAATACAGTTTTCACAAAAACAGAAACGTCCCGGAGAGTCATGTGTGCCCAAGGAAAAAACTTTACATTCCGGCTGCAGACGCATATTTTCCAATAAATTTGCAGTCAATTCCTTACGCAATTCCGCATTCGAGAAACAAAGATGACTTCCGCCATTGCGTTTGCCATTTTCACGGATACCGAAAAACTCAGGATTGGTCTTCCAGTAGTTCTGATTTTTCAACCATTTGAAAGGTTTGTAAACATTCCGGTTGGCGGTGCCGGGAATGTACGAAGGCAAAGTATGTGTTCCATAAGCGGTAAGATCGCCAGACTCCGGAATCAGGATCCCTTTCTCTCTCAGGAACCGCGGGATATAGGAATAATTCTGACGATTTCTCAGGAAAAAGAGATGAGCATACGGTCTGTGATAGATCCAATATCCGGTCGCGGCACGGTAGGGAATGGAGAACGCAATGCGGCGGTCGATCTTTTTCCATTCAAGATTACGGCAGTCCGGAACTTTGACTCCTCCACGGGGATCAAACCAACGGAAACCAAGTACATTTTCAAGATAGTCATACACCGCAAACATATCTCCCCAACTGCCCTTGCCATACAGGAAAAGATCGCTGCCGAGAGTTTTCACGCAATGTTCCTGATCTTTCAGTCCGGTACGGGGATCTTTTCCCAGAATCTTCAATGCTGCATCGGAGATCCCGAGAAAAATACGTTTCGCCGCCGGAGCCTGTGCAGAAGCAGCAACTTTGAAATCCACCCCGGATGCTTTCTTCAAAAATTCCTGCAACTCTTTCAACGCAAATTTGTTGCCAATATCGGAAGAATCAGGAACAACGATAACATAATCACTTTTCCCGTTTTTAATAAAATCAGCTGCACTGACACCGATCATTCCAGCCAGCAACAGCAAGACACACAAAAATCTCATTGTCTTTACACCTTTATTTATATGGAGAATAGGATCTCATTTTCAGTTGGCAAAACGCTGATTGGCATCGGTCAGATATTTGCGTGACCAGAGGTCATTCCAGTAACAGTTGCCGCACCGCCAGTAATAATT
>JAGCNI010000114.1 GCA_017646015.1 Lentisphaeria bacterium | reverse complement strand
CGGTTTGAGCAAAGAATGAACCTCTGTGCGGGACTGCGATGAAGATGACGCGCTTGATAAACGGGAGATGTTTGAATTCCAACATATTTTTCAGGAAAGGATTCTGTTCAATCGGCTGTTTTGATTGTTGATCCGGATGTTTTTTTCGCAAAGAATCAATGATTTTGTTATTTGTATCCATGATCATTGTTTTGGTAAGCAATCCGCCCATGGAGTGACCGATCACCACCATCCGTTCGAACATTGCTGTTGATTTTCCTGTTTTTTTCTGTTTCTGATATTCCTCGATCAATGCTTCCCGGAGTTCTTTTGCGGAGTAGAGGATCGGGTTTCCGCTGGAATAGGAGAACCCCCAGAACTGATAATATTTCCGGAGATCGTGATCGTTTTGAAGAGTATTGATCATCTGCATCCATGTTCTTGTGTTGGAAAGGAGTCCGTGTACGAGTAGAACGGGAATACGTTTTTCATTATAGGCTTCCAACATATAGAGCCCCTGCATGGATTTACTTTCATCCGGATTGATCATGTAGGAAACTGGTCCGATGGGCAATGGTTTTTTTGCCATATATGCGAGCGGTGTGGAGAAATCCATCTCGAGGGGCATTTCATGATCGCCGATTTTGACAGTTTCGAATTCTCTTACATTGATAAATTCGAGGCGTGCATTGCATATATTTCCATTTTTTACATTCGAAAAACGGAGCAGAAGTGTTGCTGGCATGGTCTGTCTGCCGGCAAACTTATTATCCTGTTCTTTCTGTTGTTCACCGACAATACAAATCAGGGGGGAACCGAATCCGAAATGTCTGCTGGTGTGAGTCAGATTCTGAGTTCTGAAATCGGCGCAGAGTCTGAAATCTTTGTATTTTTCGAGTGGGAGAGGCATTTTGAAAGATGGTTCATCAAAACAGATGACCTGTCCCAGAGCGGCGGTGATCGTGTAGCTGCTGTTTCTGTAAAGATTGCGTTTGTGAAGATAGACAAAGATTTCATTGACCGCGGTGTTGTAAATGCGTATCATTTGGATTCTGTCTGCGTTATATGGATGTTTTTGCGGGTCATCCAGTAGAATGAGATAACTGTAACTGGCGAGAGCTGCGGTAAGATAATAGCGGATCGCCTGATTTTGGTAATTATTTTTTTTGATTCCTGTGTGAAGAGCCGCATCGGCGATGGCTGCAAGATATTCCGGTTTCGGTTCACGAAGGAAGAGATTCTGCAGAGCTTGCAGAACTCTGATCGGATCATTTTCAAGAGAATCCATGAGCAGGTGATTTGCCAGGAGATTTGTTGTTTCGCGTCGAAGACCGTTGAGGTCATCGCCGGAGCTGTATGATAAACGTTCCTGTTGAGAAACCTCTTTGATCAAAACGCCTTGAGCGCATCCTGCGAGAAAAAGAATCATGAGCAGGAGGATTGTATGCAAAGTCATCGGGGGAAAAATTTTTATTTTCAATCCATTTATGAGATACATGGTTCTGTTCCTTTTTTTTCAAGTGTTTATTCATACAGAAATACATTATACAATCTGTTTTTTATATTACAACTCTGCTATAAAAATATTTTCTGTTTTTTACAAGTAAGTTTATCGGATCCATGGAATTGCCTCTGTATTGACCAGAGTTGTTTCGATGGTGATTTCCTGAGGTTTTGTAGAGGGATCATGAATTCTTTTGAGTAATTCGTGAACTCCTTGTATTCCGATCTCATTTGGATGTTGTTCTACACTTGCGAAATTGAACATATCGTGGATTATATTGATATTTCCGAATCCCGTGACAGCGATTTTATCCTGTAAATTCATTTCGCATAATGCCTGATATACAGCGACAGCGACTTCATCGGTATCTGTGAGGAGGAGAGTTGTTTCCGGGAATTGTGACAAGGCATCAGTGAGCGGACGTTTTGCGGAAAATTTTTTGAAGCGACTATCAGAAAATATGCGCTGTTCTATATTTTGAATCCCATATTGTTTCAGAGTATCGGAAAAACCTTTGACACGCAACTGGCGAGAATATTCGATTTGTGAAAGGGTGGTTATGATCAAAATTTCCCGGTGTCCGCGTGTCAATGCTGTTTTTGCCATATTGCATGCCCCCTGATAGTTGTCGCATGTGACGGAGGAGAGTCCCATATTGTTGTTTGGGAGACCGTTATCAAGATAGACCAATGGGAGAGAGACGGGGTATGGAATGATTCCGATTCCGCATACAAGGATCCCCATATATTTTGCTTTTCCAATTTTTTCGATACAATAATTGATGAGATTTTCTCCGGGAGAAAAAATTGTCAGCGCATATCCTTTGAGAAATGTAGTACGCTGAATTGCATTCAACATGCTGGAGTAGTAGAGGTTATTGATTGGTCCCAGATACGCAATATGCCCGAGCGGAAACGGATTCGGTTCGCGGACGAATGTGCCGCCACCTTGTTTCCTCCGTTCCAGAAACCCCTCCAGAACAAGCTGTTCTGTAATTTTGTTAATTGTAAGGCGTGCTGCGGAAAAGCGGCTCATCAGCTTCATTTCCGAGGGGAAACGTGTAGCTGCCGGATAAATCCCATCCCGCAGTTCTGTCCGCAGAATTTCCAAAATGGTTTCTGTTTTTCGCATATTGCAGTATCCTTTATGTTGTCTGCTGTTTCCGGAAAGAGTCCAGTGCAAAACAAATCAGCCCGATCAACCCGACAGCGATCAATGTCAGGGAGAAACAGAGGGGTGCCAGTGTTGCACTCAACTCATTGAAGCCGAAAGAGATCAATACGATTTGAGCGATTTTATCTCTTGCGCCGAGCCCGCCGGGAGTCATGGGGATCACTGCGGCGGAATTTCCCAATGCGATCGCCAGATAACTGCCCAGAAATGCCGGACAGGATGATTCTATTCCCCACAGGAGAACAAACATTGTTGAGAGCAGGAAAGGATGAACCATCAGGATGCTGATCAAAAATGCTTTCAGGAGAACTTTCCGTTCTTTTCTGTATAATGCGATTGCATCCAGGATCCGGGAGAGTTTTCCTTTCAGAAGAATATCGGCTTTTTTGCGCAGACGGTTCATGAACGCGAAACGGAACACGAAATCCTGAAAGAACAAGGCTCCCACGATAAGGATCCCGATAAAACAGAAAAGCAGCAGAGCAAAGATTCCCGCGCGTACTGTAATCGAAATT
>JAGCNI010000009.1 GCA_017646015.1 Lentisphaeria bacterium | reverse complement strand
CCACTTCAACCTGTCCGGCTCCGGAAAAATATGCCAGATAAAAACAACGGTTCAGCCAGGAACAGCCTACGCCACGGTCAGAATCCAGAGAGGATGCCCAGTCATTCACCCATTTCCCTTTGGAGGTCCAACCATTGAAGTAACGGGCAATATACCAACGCCATGGAACTCCGTATTGACGGGAGGCTCCACGGGTGAAGCTCATCCCTGTCTGCCAGCGATGATAATTTTTTCTGTTACCGGAATTGGAGGTTTCCAAACCGATCATTCCCGCACCCCAGTCCGCTGCCAGATGACCGACATTCCAGCCGCAATGCAAAAAACTGAGCCGTTCCGGATGTTCAAAATAAAATGAACGGAGACGACAGAAAATACGGTTCATGCGTCCTATAAATTCATCTTTGGTATATGCTACCGGAAAATCTTTCTGTACCTCTTTCGCCAATTCAGGTGAAATCAATTTCCGTTTGAGATAATTCGAAAGATACCATTCCAGACAGATCATCTCGTTATCCCATTCCCCGACAGAAAAATAGGTGAATTCAGGATGTGCTTTCAACCATTGTTCAAATCCAGCCTTGTCTGCCTGATATGACTCCCGGCGGACTTTGAATGCAAACGGGCGGGCATCCCACCAGTTGAAAGAAACCATACGACCGTTGCGATCCAATTTGCTGAAACATTTTTCCGCATCCGGCTCCACAATACCGGAAACAGTAACTTCTCCACTCTTGTTGAATTTATCGATCTCATTCAGCCGGAACAGATTTCCATGCGTTTGACGGATCGGACCGATCGCAATATCCGCATCCCGGAACATCGGAAGTCCGGAAAGATCACGGATCAGTTGATGATCCTGATCCTCAGGACGGAATACCCCGGGTATCAGGATCCCATGCCACCCTTTGCCCCATTCAAGACCACGGATATTCAGACAGGTACGGAAGTTTTTACCTCTCAACGGCTTCGTATTCCAATACGGAGATATCTGATAATCAGTCCGCTCCACCAATGACTCTGCCGCCAGAAAATTGACACTGCACAAAACGGCTGCCGACAGCAATATTTTCTTCATCCTGTTTCTCCGTTTTCAAATCTCAGTAATCACTGCCGGTGTCATTCAGGTCGATCCCCTGAATATTTGCATTCTCATCCTGTGTGTATTGAGTCCCCTGCCGATCAGTCTGAGTGGGAAGTGAATAAAAATAACGCCAGTTGAACGCATCCACATGACCATCAACAAAGACAAAGTTGGAAGTCCCGATCGGAACAAATTCAGACACCAATGTGTTCGCAGTATAAGGTCTTGCCCGCGGATCATCTTTCCCGCCATGACGGTACGCATAATAAGTCGATCTCGTATTATAATTGCTGCATGTAATGTTGTCCCCCGCAAAAATAGCCTGTGATGCTTCTTTCACAACAGTTGTTTTTCTGGCTTTGGCTTTCATGACTCCATTCACTCTGGCTCCTACCAGACGGGAATTCGCAAGATATTCCCCGCCGATCAACTGAGCTTTTTTCGCAGTCAGCGATTCTGAAGGACAGACAAAAGTCCCTTTATTGTTCTGATAATCAAATGTAACTCCGTAATTTCCAAGAATCAGCAGTTCCACCCATGTATTTTTATAATTCCATGAACTCGCTGAATTGGCATAACACAAAACAAACCAGTCAGAATAATCACTGCTGTACATGATCTGCGCCAGCCCGATCTGTTTGATGTTGTTGCGGCAGGCAATATCACGGGCTTTATTCCGCGCCGCATTCAAAGCAGGCAGCAGCATACCCGCCAGAATGGCAATGATCGCAATCACCACAAGCAACTCAATAAGAGTGAAAGATAAATGATGTTTACGACAGGAAGACACACCTTTAGATCTGGAAAGACTGATTTTCATAACAACTCCCTTTATTTTGATTTATTTCTATTTTTTAAACCTTTCAACAACTCTGTATTAAATATAACTCAAACGTTTGAGTTTTTCAAGAAGAAAAGAATAAAAAAAACAATTTTTTTTCTGAATCAAAAATAAAAGATTACACAACCATATGAAAATCATTTATTTCAACAATTTTTCATTCATACGGAGATACAATAAAAATGAACCTTATTCTGACGATTCATTTTCACGCGGAGTCAAAATGAAAAATCTGTCATTTTTCCGGACAGGTGTACTCAACTCAAAGGTGATCTCTGCCCCTTTTTCCGCAATAATGCCGGGAAGATCATTTACACGCATGGAGGTGATGATCCCCTCTGCCGCTCCCGTTGTCGGTCCCGTGATCAGAAAACGATCCCCCTGATGCACAACACCGGAATTCAGACGAATCTGGGCGATCCCCGCTTTGGCATAATAATTCAACACCTGTCCGGTCAGAACTTTCACCAGCGTGGATTTATTTTCCGAAGAGGCTGTCCACTCGCCCACTTTTTCACCAAGATAATAACCCCCATGCCAGAAACCACGGTTGAATACTTCGCCTAAACGTTTTTTCCAACTCTCAAGCTGAGCCGGCTCCACAGCAGCTCCCGCTTTCCAGAGATCGACCGCTTCACGGTACACCCGGGTCACACATGCAACATAATCAGCAGAACGACCGCGTCCCTCGATCTTCAAGACCGATACGCCGGCGGACAATAACTGCGGCAACAGTTCGATCGTACACAAGTCATTCGGTGACATCACATAATGATTATCGATCTCCAACTCCTGTCCATTCACAGAATCCCGCACAGTATAAGCCCGGCGGCACGGCTGATAACAATCCCCGCGGTTGGCAGAGGAATTGAACACAGCCAGACTCATATAACATTTTCCGGAAACAGCCACGCACAAAGCACCATGCACAAAGACTTCGACCCGTACCAATTCCCCGGAAGGTCCGGTGATATTCTGTTCACGGATCCCTTTGCAAATCGCTGCGATCTGAGAAAGTTTCAGCTCCCGCGCCAACACCATCACATCGGCAAATTGAGCATAAAAACGGACTGCCTCCAGATTGGCAATGTTCGCCTGCACAGAAAGGTGAATACTCAAACCAGCCTCACGGGCAATCTGAAGAACTGCTGTATCCGCAGCAATCACGGCATCGATCCCCGCCTGTTTCGCTGCCGAACAAAGACGTTTCACTGTATCCAATTCAGTATCAAAAACAACCGTATTCAGAGTCAGCCATGCTTCCACACCGCAGGCATGGCATTTTTCTGCAACCGGAACCAGATCTTCTTCTGTAAAATTCACACTGGCACGGGAACGCATATTCAGAGAACCCACTCCGAAATAAACAGCATCCGCACCATTGGCAAGTGCCGCACTCAAAGATTCAAAATTACCCGCCGGAGATAAAAGTAATGGTCTCATATATCTGCAAATCCTTTCTGAAAACCATAATGTACTCCCTTTTCAAAGATTATGCAAACCAGAGAAGAAAATAAAATCAACCCGATCACACAAAAATATCGTTTTTGCAAGAGAAAACACAACCGTTTCTCTTGACAAACTCATGTCCACAGTATGAATTTTTCATTTTTTATATGCTTATTGTTGAAAAGTATATTCCCAACCTATTGCATCTTTGGAAAAAAGGGATATTTTAATATTATGCGGATTAACGAATCAACGAATCAACAAAGGAAGTATTGAGATATGGCTATTGTCACACTCCGGGGCCCCCTGGGAAATGCATTGGAAAAAACAATCATAAACCGTTTGAAAAAAGTGAATTGTAAAGCAATGGTCGATCCTTTCCGGTTCCGCTCTGAAAAAGATTTCAGATGGCGTTGCGAATTCTGGGGAAAGGTCGTGCGTTCCATGATCCTTGCATGGAAACACTCCGGGGATCAGGAACTCCTGCAAATCATCCAGGATACGGTCAGGGATATCATCTCCACGCAGACGCCGGATGGATGTATCAGCTCTTATCCGGAAGAACTGCAGCTCCGGGAATGGGATCTGTGGGGCAGAAAATATGTACTCAGCGGTCTCTATCGCTATTATGAAATGATCGATCAGGATCCGATTGTCCTGCGTGCCGCCCTCAATATGGTGGCACATATGAAAAAACAATTGGAAGAAAATAACAGAAGACTGATCGATACTGGAAATCATTTCGGTCTGGCTGTCGCCAGTATCCTCGGCGTACTGGTTCGTCTTTACAGAGTCAGTAACGATAAAAACTGTCTGGAACTGGCTGATTCGGTCGTCAATAACGGTGCATGTCATCTGCATAATATCTACATCGCAGCAGAAGATAATGTCCCTCCGGCACAGATTTCCAACGGGAAAGCATATGAAATGACATCCTGTTTTGAGGGATTGTGCGAATATCTCAAAATCCGTCCCAATGTGACTCTCCGGAAAAGTGCTCTGAATTATTATCAGCAGGTACTGGAACGGGAAATCTTTATAACCGGGGGCGGCGGTCTGAAAGATGAAATGGGTGAATTCTGGTATGACGGAGCTCTCAGACAAACATCGGACCGGGCAGGAAAACTGGGCGAAACATGTGTCACAACCACTTGGCTCCATTACTGTTCTGAAATTTTGAATATGACAGAAGATTCCCGTGTGGCAGATGAAATGGAACGCAGTTTCTACAATGCTCTCCTCGGAGCAATGCACCCCGTCGGTGACACCTGGATGCACATCAATCCGACTCCGCTGGCTGGCAGTTCCTACCGCACAAAAGCACGTGATCAAATGCGCGATTTCCCCGGTCATGACTGCTGTCTCGCACAGGGTCCCGAAGGGTTGG
Organism: Lentisphaeria bacterium; assembly: GCA_017646015.1. Classification (GTDB taxonomy): domain Bacteria; phylum Verrucomicrobiota; class Lentisphaeria; order Victivallales; family UBA1829; genus SIG94. The sequence goes on along the minus strand of JAGCNI010000009.1, from coordinate 71,978 downwards.
CAATGTCGCCGGAATTCACTTTCAAAACCTCTGAAAAAGGATTTTTCATCAATGGTTATGAAAATGCAACCATCAATTTCCAGACTCCTTCCGGACAACAGGCTGAAATCAATATTACCGGAAATTATCCCGTTCAAGGGAATGTCAATATTTCCATGAATATGACGGATGATGAAGAGTTTGCGATCTTCCTGCGAATTCCCGCATGGTCAGAAAAAACAACTGTTATCGTGAACGGGGAAAAAATGGTGGCTGAACCGGGTCAATATCTGGAACTCCGCAAATGCTGGAAAAATGAAACTCAGATCGAACTCCAACTGAATATGACACTCAAAGTTGTCCGTGATCCGGGCGGAAGAGATTATTTTGCCGTGAAACGCGGTCCGCTTGTGCTGGCTCAGGATTCCCGTTTCACAACCGTCGGCTCCCCGGTCATCCTGCCGGAAAAATTGGAAGGAGAAATCTCTGCCGGAAAAGACGTAATGATGTGCTGCAAAATCGGAAATGCACTCCTCTGTGATTTCGCTTCCGCAGGAAATTACTTCACTCCGTCCAATACTCTTCAGGTCTGGTTCAAAGAAAATCTCTGAACAGAAATAACTCTCTGAATAAAGAGTAAAATAAAACTCCGGTAAAGATATGCTTCTGCACGTCCCTTACCGGAGTTTCTGTTTTTCAATAGAACTTTCAGGTTCAGCGGTTCTCCAGCAGATTCCGGATCACCGGAGCCATCCGGTGCGCTTCAAAATAAAAGCCGAGATCAGTGGGATGTGTACCGTCAATGGTACATTCCGATGGATCTGTACCATACAAATTCATACCATCCAGATAATGAATATTCTTGTCCCCGGCAGCACGACGCTGACGCAATACATTCAGATGTGCATCCGTCAAAGCAAGACGATTCTCATTGTATTCCACTCCTTCCCAAACCTCTTTTGCTCCATACATTTTGGAAACCTGAAGAATGGGAACCTCCGGATGTTTCTTCCGCAAAATCTCAATAAAGTTTGCCAATGTGGCACGAAGCCCGGCACTGCCGGCATTGGCATCATATTCCAGAATATACATCGCCGGATCTTCGATCTCCGCAAGCAGTTCCGCCATCACAGGTTCGCCTCTTCCATTGCCGGAAAAACCAAAATTCAGAAACGGACGGTTCAACAAACGGCTCATCTGATTGTTTGCAGACATTCCCGGACGGGAGGCACTGCCTCCCTGTTGGATACTGGTTCCGTAGTACACGATTGGACGCGGATCGCACCAGGGGGATGGCGATTGCACCACTGCCCCCTCAGACAAGCCGATTTCCAAATGGGCGATCCCGGCATACAACGGAAAATTAATGGTGAATTCACGCATCTTTTTTTCCGTGACTGGACCGAACAATTCTGTTGTATAAGCGTTCTGAGACGGATCAAAACGTCCGACTCTGGCAAAATATTTTGCACTGCCGCTGCCGACATAAAGATCGAATCCGCGTCCTCCGAGAGGTGTCATGTTATCAGAAGCATTGAAATAATGAGCCAGTTCAACTGTAATGCGGATCTCTGTTGCATCGGATTTGAAACGCAACATCCCTCCGGCAGTATTCCAGGCAAGCTCATCCAATTCCTCAGAGACTGTCATATCCAAAGGAATACGACGCATCAGATCCCCCGGTTTTCTCCAATAAAAACCATTCAGCTCAAAGCCGGGATCATCAACCGAATACCAATCCATGCCGTCACGGTTGACAACTCCCGCTGACATTGCTTTATCCAGTTCTCCAAGATTCTTTCCCATATTGTTACTCCTTTTGTATCTGCTCTGCCACTTAATAGGGAAGACGATCCCCTGCAACTTCAAAATCTTCCTCATCCAGCCATGCGTCATCAAACAGTTCTTTTCTGTCATCTTCCGCCGGCAGGTTTTCCGGAACAACCATATTCATACCGGAATGTGCATCAAGTTTGAGCTCTTTTCCATTCACCTGAACCTGCATTGCTGCTTCGCTGAAGTTATGGAAATACATGATCTGTTCTCTGGTTTCAAAACAGAGACCGGAGTCAGTTTCTTTCAACACACAGTTGCGGTCTTCCGGAACGATCAACAGATCCTTTCCGACAATACATGCGTACCGCATATCGGCAGGCGCAACCAGAAGTTCTTTTGTGTTTTCCTTACCGTCCGTGAAACGAACCGGAGCAGAAAGATCGGTATCGGTATTGAGCATATACACATTTTTTCCGTAGGAAGTATCATAGACAGCCCAGCGGAGAGTATCCGGAGCCAGAAGATCCGGGAAACGTGTACGGCAGGAAGAGGCAACAGTACGCAGCAGAGTTTCTGCAAACGAACGCATACCGGTATCACCCAGCCAGGAGAAGGAAGTAATGGTCCAGACATATCCCTTGCCCAGCTTTCTTTCGACCAGCAGAGGATGCTTGTCCAAACCTTCCAGAGTAAACTCTGTACCACGTCCGATCGTATGACCGGCAATGATCCGGACGGACGGATCGGTAACGACCACATCCGCAGCTTCCATTCTCCCGTTGTAGATAGGATCGGCACGCGGAGCCAACAGCGGAATGGTGCATCCGGGAACTTCCGGCTGACGAAGGAACTGCATTCCACGGACATGACCTTCCTGTCTGCCGGTGATCCGGACACCGCTCAATTCGGTAAGATCACCGTCGTTGATCAGCTTGATTTCGCCATGGATATCGGAAACATTGAAGTGCGGCAGACCGATGATCAGGTGTCCGCCGTCTTTGACATACTGAATCAGTTTCTGATACTGTTTTTCATCCATGCGGTTGTAGCCGAGGAAGATCAGAGCCTTGTAGTCAGAGAAGTTGTCCGCATAGGCGGGAACAATATCATACTGCCCTTCCGGCGGATTGCCGGAGGTGTCACGACTGCCGAAAAGTTCGATCCGGAAAGGATCCTGTTTACGGCGGAGCAGACGGAGCAGGAACCAACTGTGTTCAGCCGGTCCGGATTCCCATTCATTACCGTCTTCATATTGACCCCACACATAGGGATTCCAGATTCCGGGATGACCATCATCCTGACCATGGATCACACCGAAATTGACATCCGGACCGTCCGAGGGGCGTTTATGGATTTTTCCGAAACGGCAGATTTCCCGGAGGACACGGCGGATCGATCTTGTTTCCGGTGTATGAAAACCATATTCCTGATTGGCAAGACTGTGGTAGGTATAGTGACCGGATTCCGGATACAGGAAATGGGCTCCGGCGATCCAGGAAAGATACAGAGAAAGTTTCCAGCGTTTGAGCCAGATCTCATCAAACTGCCAACCGCCATACCAACAGATCGCAATGTGAGTACCCCAGGTTTTCCCTGTCGCTTTGGCTGTTCCGCGGATCGAACTCAGACACAACAGAGGATCACCGGGCATCAGTTCCAGACAGAGCACATCTGTTCCGGCTTCTGCATACCAGGGGAACACAATACTGGAATCAGTATTGACAAAAGGTCCGGGAGCAATTTCATTGCGTTCATATTCCAGACGTTCTTTCATGAAACCCACAAAACGGTCATGGGCTTCGGTCACTGTTTTACACGGAGGCAAACTGGAATATTCCCCGATAGCACCATCCAGTGTATATTCTCTCGGCCAGTACAGCAATCCGCCCACTTCCCCGATCGAACCGCGACCAGTGAAATATTCGCCCGCTTCATCAAAAATCTCCTGATATTCATCCCGCGGAAGAACCGGACCGTGCCAACGGCTTTTGCTTGCATCACGATGAATAAATTCTGCAAGTCCCACGTAAATCTTATGTTCGCGGCAATAACGCATGACCGCTTTCGCTTCTTCTTTATCTTTCGGCAGGGCAAATGATGCCAGATTGCCGAGTTTCAAACGCACAAAATCTTTTACCGCCTCAAGTCCTGTCGGAATTGAAGCTCCAATCAAAGGATAATCCTCTTTATTCATTTGCTGTTTTCCTCCATTGCACAAATAACGCGGATCATACCGGATCCGTAACGGTACAGGGATTCCTGATCCACTTTGATATAATGATTCTTTTCCGGATCAAAACAGGTTGTCACGGAAAGTTCGATCGTCACACTCACAGATTCCGGGAAATGAAGCTGGAACCAATCATGAGCACAATAATTCCGGTAAGGGAAATCATACTGTTCCGAATGACGGAATCCGCACTCTTTTTCCAACAGAGAACGGAACTGTCTGTTGAGGGCAATCATTTTCTCCGCCTTGTCCCCGGCATGCTGCCCGATGATTTCATCGTTGTAATACAACACGGAATGTCCTTTCCAGACACCGCCGGAGTGCCAGTCGATCAACAGATCCGGCTTGAGCCCTGATTGCAGCAGAAATTCTTCCACTGCACGGGTTTCCGGCTGAATATTTTCAAACCAGCAACGGTTGGTGTTCCAACCGAGAGCATTCCAGCCATCCCCGCCGGAAACAGCCGCATCCATGTTGAGCGGCGGAACCGCATACAGCGTAAAACGTTCCCGTAAAGAAGGATCAGCTGCAAAGTGTTCCAGCATGGAAACAAGGATATGACAACCGATCATTTCCATGGGGGAATGTTGCCCGATGACAAAAAAGATACGATACTTTCCATGTCCCGCACGAAGCAGGGAAACAGGATGTCCAAGTGTCGATTTCCCGATCTCTGTAACTTCAAAATCCGGCAGTTTACCGAATCTTTCAAACAGAAGATCCTGCTCCTGTTTCATAAAGGGAATCGAGGTGGAAAGATACCATGTTCCTTCCGGCAGACAGATCAGAGGACGGTTTCTTCCGCTTCCATCGGTACAGTCAAGCAGTTCACACCGCACCCATGTTTTTCTATCCTGACTCCGGAAATAGACCGGAGCCATGGGCGCAGCGTCAAATTCTGTCGGATATACCCGAACCAGTCCGCCAGGTGTGGTGATCCGGCAGAAAAGCCAATAGGAATCACTCCGGACAAATTCCGATCCGGTAAAGAGATGATACACTCCTGTTTTGCTGTCATACCGCCCGAAAGCACGGGAGGCATCCGGAAATTCCGTATCCAGCACCGGACCGCCCGGATCATCCGGAAGAAAGAACAGATCACGGCGGACTGTATTATAAACTTCAACATTGGAACACACATCGGCAGTTTTCAGACAAAGCGGAACAACTGCCAGATCCGGTTCTCTCATATTGATGTCCGAAAGCATTCTTCCGTTGACAAATATTTCCGCTCTGGAATAGTCCAGCGGATCATCATTCTGCCATTCGATCGAACGGAGCGGCCAGACAATATTGGTGAGAAGCAACTCAATATGGAGTTCCGGAATGTCCAGAGTCCCCACAGGAGGCCTTGCTTCCAGAATGATCTTGCCGTCACACCGTTTCACCAGACGGATACGCCCCTGCATTGTCAGGATACATTGCCAGCCATTGGAGCCGGAAGCGGCATCGATCAAAACAAGATCTTCCGCCGGGAGATTTTCCGGAACAGGAACTGTAAAGGAAAGATAGATTTCCGGATAGAATGAATCCTGTTCCCCCAGCAATGCTCCATTTTTATCAAACTGCAATCGCATCTGCTCCTGTGTGAGAGGAACTTGATTTCTCCAACCTGTCGGATACATAATAAAACAACCCTTTCTTTATTGAACTGCTCAAAAATATAACACAAAACAGGCCGTTGTCAATCCCAGATCTCAATTTCACTGATAATCAGTTTTTTCCCGACAGGACGTTTTCCGAAAGAGAGAGTCACTGTATCGGTGGCACTTCCGCGCGGCAGTGTGATTTCAGTCATGCGGACATCTTCTGTTTCAGCAGCAGCGGAACGGGCAGTTCTGCCATCTCCGGTCGTAACAGTGACTTCCGGCAGAGTACCGTTCCAGAAGATGCGGACACGGCGGGCAGGAACTTTTTTCCCGAAATCAAAACGCGCCCGGAAAGCATCTGTTTTGCTGAATGTATCCGCAAACATATCAAGACGGATCTTTCCTTCCCGGATGATGAAACGGTTTTTCAGAGCATTGAAAAGGTCTCCGGCGGTAAAGGCTTTCGCACGGTTGGTCCAGTTTCCGGTATCCAATTTGTAGGTGAGATTTTTGGAAACGGGAACATCCGGAGCAAGAGTCAGAGTATAACGTGCATTCGGAGCGACTTTCTCATTCGCTGTCAGTTCCGCTTTATCGCGCCACCAGATGAAATGGTTTCCGGTCAGACATTTTCCGGAGACTTTCGGTTTTGCCACTTTTTTATGCGGGAAGGTGAAACGCCATATATCCTGTCCGGTCTTTGCACCGAGATTGGCAAGGAATTTCTTGTTGAATTCACGCCATTCAGCACGGGCACCATCGGCATGACTGAGTTCACGGGCGATCATGATCGCTCTGCCGCCATTGGGATAACTCTTTTCTGTTATAACCGCATCACCGGCAGGGGAAACGGCAAGAACTTTCACACCTTTGCCTTCCAGTTTCAGATCTCCGGCGGCAAGAGGAATTTCCTTCGCCGTACCTTTCATCAGACTGTTCCGGGAATCCGGACGCACACGGTCATAGAATTTTGTTTTCCGGACAGTTACACCGAAAAGTTTCCGGGTGAAATCAAGACCACTGTTTCCATCCGGGCGGAATTTGGAGAAATCCGGATCGTAACAGACCAGTGTTCCTCCATTTTTTACATACTCTTCAAAGAACGGATACAGTTTCACATCCACAATATCCGCTTTGGGAATGACAATAAATTTCCAGTTGGACAACTTCTGTTTGCCGTCCAACAGCTGCACATCGGAAATAAAACGGAACCATGTACGGGCACCGGGACCGGCAAGATTGAAAAAGGCTTCATACTGAGTCGCTTCCCAACGGCGACGGCTCAATGCAGAATCATTGGAAACGAAAACTGCATAATCCGGTTCCGGAAGTTTCAGAAGATTCATCCTGTTGATGATCTTGGCTGTCTCCAGAATGGTCGTCCAGCGGGGAGGATGTCCGTAAGCATCGGTATTGGTGCTGCCCTGACGGCGTGTAACTCCAGCCCAGTCAACAGGATAAAGAGCGACCCCGATGGCACCGGCACGGAATGCTTCACTCAGGAGAGAAGCAGATGCCTCTGCATCATAACTGACATTGTTGAGGTTTTCAAGGTGAACATAACAGAATGCCGGTTTGCCGGAAAGATCAGCCACAAGTTTTGCACCGAATCCGGTCCGCTGACGGAACGAACTGTTTGCCGATCCGCTCTGGACATTGACCATATCCGCATAGACACCGACACGACTCTGGTGCTGGATCCGCAACTGGGAAGTGGGGTCGGAAGAAATAACCTGCACAATATTTCCGGTTCTGTTCTGATGTTCCCGGCAGACCTCCATCATCTTTTTCTGTGCAAGCACGATTTTATCGAGCAGATATTTTCTGCCTGCCAATCGTGCAAAAGGTTCTGTATCGGATTCCGGAGAAGAGGGGACATCAAACTTGCCATAGCCATATTTTTCGCGGATCTCCTGAAGGATCTTTTCCATGGAGGCAGCAGTTTTCGGATTTCTGGCAGCATAGATCAGGTGCGAGTCAACTGCACTGAGATATTCATCCGGCATAGCCACACCGGAATATCTGCCCGGATTTTTATCCAATTCCTCTTTTGCTTCATCCGCAAGACCTTCAAACATCCGGTAGGGATCAAAGACCGTTCTGGAGGAGAAATAGAGAAGCATGATACTTCTTCCTTTTTTCCCATCCATCCACGGCAGAAGTTTCTTATCCGGAGTACGGTGATACATTTCCAGGTGACGGATCCCGCTCCGGTCATACTCTGCAAGACGTTCTGCGAAGTCAAAAGTTCTTCCGTACTGCAACGCATAATCACGGTTGCGGTGATGCTGGATCGGCATGTTCCAACTGAACATACGCAAGCCGGGGAACGGTGCCGGTTTATCCGAGATCAACTCTTTGAACAGAGGATCATTCACTTTCCACCACTGGGCAGGATCTTTGACCGCTTCAATGGCGGCAGAACCAATGAAACGACCGGAAATACGTTCCGGTTTGCGTGTCTGCTGCACTGTAAACACCGGCATCATCTTCACATCACGGAAATGTTGAGCGGGAAGCCAGATCGAAACAGGTGCCATGGATGCCCCCAGTGTGGAATGATTTCTGGCAACATTCATCCGGAAACGGATTCCACTGTCCTTGTTTTCATAATGATAACCGATATCTGAAAGCGGCAGTTCAAAAAACACCAGCGTGCAATCATCGCTCAACTTTTCAGAACGGATCTTGATATTGCAATCCCAATCCGTTTTGTCATCCCGGGCATCATAGATCTGACCGTGAGGATCAAATGCGATCTGATATAACGGAGCTTCGGAATTGATGTGGGAAATAAAAAGTTCCAGAACTTCATTCTGCCACAACAATGTTTCATTGTCACGCGGCGAAACGACTTTCCGGAACTCTTTTCCGGGAGCATGAAACAGTTTGAAACAGCCGTAAAGATTCTCTTCTGCAACTGCAAGATAGAGTTCTGTTTTCTGAACAGCGGCTTTTTCTCCCCCTCCCGGGAATGCACGAAAATCAGTTAAATTCAGTGAATTTTTCAAAAAAAAAGAGAGAGTCTTCCCGTTCTGCTCCGGTTTCCGGGGCTGTTCCGGGACAGTAATTTCTCCGCTTCCTTTTTTCAAAACAAGATCATCCAGCTCGACTTCACCGGAGAAAGACATCCCCGCATATACCCGCAACTGAACTGCAACCCCTTTTTCCGGGACGGTGAAAGAGTAACGCAGAGTTTCCCATTTTTCATCGCCTTTTCCTTTGATTTCAGGAGATTTCAGGAAAACGATACAACGGTTTTCACTGTTCCGGATCAGGAAGAGGAAATGCACATCCCCGCTCTTGGCTTTATTCCGGAAACGGCAGGAGAATTCATAGGTCTCACCTGCAGTGACCGGCATTGCGGGAGTCTGTTCCGCAAAAGTCGGTTTGAGTTCTTTGTCCGAGAAAATACGGAAAACACGGCCAGTCGCAGTTTTCTGTATAGAGAAAACAGAATTGCTGAACCACCAGTTTCCTCCTTTTTCAAATCCCGGATTCTTCACAAGATTTTCCGCAGAAACCAGCATGGCTGCTCCTGCCAGAAAAGCTGTTACTATAAAATGTTTCATTTCTTTCCTCCTTATTATTCTTTATTTATATTGACATTGACAAGATATTCTTCCCCGGAAGAGATCGCAACCTCTTTCAATCCGGGTGAACGCAGTTTGATTCCGGAGATCGTGGAATCTTTCAACGAACCGGCAATCAGAACCGCCGAAACGGAATTGGAAAACACATTGCGAACCGTAAAGTTGTAAGTATCTCCCAACGGAGTCACACCGCCCCAACGGGGATTGGAATCTCCGATCTTGACCGCCGTATTATCCCGAAGATAAGCCGGGGAACAATCTTCCAGATCTTCCAGCAGAATATCATGCATCCGGATCCCGCAGGAATTCAGGAAACGGACGATCTGACAGATCCCGGCACTGTATCCATACACATGACGGATGGAAATATCAAAAACATCATCCTCCTCACCGCGCAGGGCAGTGGCACTGACCATACTCGAAGCAAGAGATCCGGCAGGACGTTCCGGCATGCCCGGATAAGCGATCGCAGTAAGGGCAACCAGATCATCTCCGGTATTGCCGGAAATGTTTTCGATCTGAATATGACGGCAGCCGCGGCGCAGATCAAGTCCATCCTGATTCAACACAACACGGGGTTTGCCATCAATATAAATGGTTCCGGTTGAAAAGAAACGGATGTCTTTGACTGTACCATACTTACAAAATTCAAGAGAAATCGCCCAGCAATGGGAATTGATGATACAAAGGTTTTCCAGAACAAAATCAGAAACTTCTGCCAGAAGGATCCCGATATTTCTCCAGTCGCCTTTCTGAGATTCCGATGCGACCTGAGAGTCCGTACCATAGCTCTGTTCCCCGATGGTTTTGCCGGAGTCTCCTGTGGCACGGGGATGATCCGCCCCTTCCAGAACGGCATTGCCGACCCCGATCACACGGATACCGGAAAGCGGACGGATCGGATCAATACCGAGTCCACAGTTGGCACTCCGGATGAAATTATCCCGGCAGCGATCGGAAAGTTTCAATTTGCAGTCGATCAAACGCAATTCAGAATTTTCCGGCAGCAGGATCGCACGGTCAAGCAGCCAGAAATTTCTGCCGTCATCCGCCTGTCGCGCAGTGATTTCCAACGGCAGAGAGTTTTTCAACGCATAATCCAGCGCAAGTTCAATCCGCTCGGAATCACTTCCGGCAGAATACGCATTGGGATTATTAAGATTCATAATTTTTATTCCTCCACATCAAATTCTTCATCATCCTCAGCAAGAACCACCGGATAGGGCAATCCTTTGGTCTTCTCAAGAAATATATCATGATCCTCTTTCAGAAGACTTGCTTTATAATGCGTGAAAATCAATTTTTTGATCGGCAGATCACGCACGATATCCACAATAGTTTCCAGAGGACAATGCACTGCTTCACAGAGACAGACCGCCGGTTTTTCCAATGCTGCATGCGGAAAATCCCCGAAATCACCCCACCGGAGATCTCCGGTGATCAGAAGACGCTCCTCTTCATGTTCCAACAGGAAAGAATACGAGGGACCGCGCCCTTCCAGATGATCGGTCAGATACGCTGTGATTTTCAGATTGCCATCATCAAAAAATGTCCCGCTTTCCACCGGTTTGAATGTAAGTTTTCCTTCCGGGATCTCCCGGTGGATCACTTTCATAAATCCTTCGACCGGAATCTGTGCCGCCATTTCAGGCAGATACACCGTCACATCGGCAGCAGGATCTTTCCGGAGTTCACGGAAAAAACAGTTCAAAAGTCCCATAAGACCACCGAGATGATCTTCATGACAATGACTGATAAAAATTTTCTGTATATCTGTATAGGGAATATCACGGCTGAAAATCAACGCTTTGACAGGTTCGCCAGCATCGATCAGATAATATTTGCCGCCGCAAATAATCAGATTGGAAGCATTTGCACGGTCACGGGCAGAGTTGCCCGCTGCAGTACCGAGTGTGATCAGTTTCATTTTTCAGACCAGATTCCCTTGCTGTTTATAAACGGTGCCCAATATCTCCAGTTGGTGATCTGCTGATGATTGATCGTATCCACATGAAGATCGAAGAACAGAGCATTGGCTCTCATGCTGTGACGGGCATACGGAGCATAGTAATAACAGTTTTTATGCAGAGGATAGAATTTGCCGCCGTCCGGACGGTCAATGTAAGGTGCTCCGGTATTGGTCATATCCGGATGTTTGTTGGTTCCATCAACCGCAGATTGAGTCGGAACTGCTCCTGTGGAAATAATGGTTTCCGAGTCAGCCCCTTTCTGAATCAGAAGAGTCTGTTTGCGGTACACCTGAGGACCCTCCTGACCGAAAGCACCGAGAATATTCAGAGGATGTCCGTAATGATAGGATTTCTGAATGGCAGAAGAATATTCGGAAATTTCAGTGGGGCAGATAAAGACTTTTTCAGAACAGCCGTAATCCGAGATGAACATTGCCTGCCACCACTGATAACCATTCTGTGTAGTGGGATAATGTTCATTGTTTGAGTTCACATACATAGCATAGCCATACCCGATCTGTTTCAGATTGGAGATACATTTGATCGCTCTTGCTTTTTCACGTGCACTGTTCAGGGCGGGCAGCAGCATACCTGCGAGAATTGCAATGATAGCAATCACCACGAGGAGCTCGATCAATGTAAAGCTGCGACGCATAACATAACTTATGTTGTACTGATTGGGTTCATTTTTACGCATAACTTGGTTTCCTTTCACTAAAGAATTTGATGTTTTTGAGCGGGATCTGGTTCTTGTTGATACAACATAACTTATGTTATGCGTCTCTGCAACAGGAATCCTGAAAACAGGGGGCTGATTTCCGGATTTTCCTTATACTGTTTTTAATTGATAATTTTTCCGGTTTATTCCCTGTTCTGTTTCTTTTATTCCCACAGGTTTTCTCCTCTATCTGCAAAAACTATTTTTGCAATAGATTCTGCAAATCGCGTTAAAAATTTTCTCCTTTTAAGTAAAACCTCCTTTAATCTGAAATTATATAGTTGTTTCTGAAGATATTTTTTCATTCGCCGGTATTTGAAGCCGTACCGGAGAAATATGATGTTCCCAGGGACGGGTATCTCCATCAATCCGGAGAATCAAGCGGTCAAGAGCCCAACCCGCACGATCATGGCTGTCATGAAAAGCACACAGAAAACCCGGCGGCGGAAGACTGTTGCTGTCCCAGCTTGCTCCGATATAAAAGGAATGCGGTTCCGGAAATTTTGCCAGCAGAAAATTCGCAAGAACACCGCTCCCGGTCACAATGGCATCCGGCGGATCCTCCAGTTTCAAAAACTCATCGACAAGAATATCGAAAAGTTTGACCGTATCCTGTCCATAATCCAGGAAAAAACATTTTCCGCCGAAAAGACAGTCTCCGAGCTGTTCCGAAAAGATCTGCTGTATATGTTCTTCATATTTTTCATAACCCGGAGCCGGTTTACCTTCGATAAAAGCGATCTTGCGACAACCTTGTTCCACGAGATAACTCAGAAGCAATTTCCACCCTTTCCGAAGATCATTCGACGACGAATCTGCAAATTCATATTCATCATGAGAATTCAGCAAAACAAACGGCATGTGGATATCCGATAAATGTTTTTCTATCCGCAAATTGAAATTCGTGGAAAAACGGAACAGAAAACCATCTGCCGGAAAGTTCAATACAAATGCAGGATTCTCTTCAAATACCTCCGGATCAAAATCCAGAAAAACCGGACGGTATCCGGAATCAGAAAGTTTCTCCCGTATAAAACCTGCCAGTTCGGTATCGGAGGCAACCCCCACAACAGCAATGATCCCGGAGCGTCTCCGGCTCGGGACACTCTTTTTTACAGGATAAACTCCGCCTGTTCCACGGATCACAACCAGATTTTTCGCTGCCAACAAATGAAGTGCTTTCATCACAGTACGCTGATTCACCCCGAACCGTTCCGCCAACAGGGCAGAACCGGGCAAACGTTTTTCCGGCGGCATTTCCGTCACCATCTCTGCTATCATTGCAGCAACTTCAGGATACCGTTTCAGCATAAAATCAACTCCTTTTGATCCTTTCTGCAACATATTATAATGACTACTGTACATCAGTGTCAAGATGCTTTTCAGATTTTTTTAAAAAATTTCAAAAAAAATCACGAATATACAGAAAGTTATAAAAAAACGAACTCATTTTTTCCGGAAATCCCCACTCAGCAGCAGCGCAGATCCTCTTCCAATCATGTACAATAGATATACAATAAAATCCAATGTCTGATCCGACAGGCGTGCAACTTCCGGGATCGGATGTATCTAAAATTGAAAATATATCAACTGCCGGAGATTTTCTGCGTGAAAGGTATGATTCAGGACAAAAACCGTTAAAGACGGCAAAATACAGTTGTTTTGTGTATTGAAGAGAGGGATTTCTATCTGAAAAAAAGAAGGCGTATTCGTTTAAAATAAAAATGGCTCCGGCAGCTGGATTCGAACCAGCGACCAAGTGGTTAACAGCCACCTACTCTACCGCTGAGCTATGCCGGAGCGTTTCAATGTTCCCTAATATATCATCAAAATCAATTTTGTCAAGCTGTTTTTTGATTTTTTTTCATTTTTTTTCATTTTATAAGGATTTTGTCTCCGGAATAAGTCCGAAATAAGAACGCTGCAACTCAAAATCAGGGTTTCTCTGCTCTTTTATGGTTGAAAAATCAATGAGATGACTGTATTGTTTCGATCGGAAGTAACAGAAAATGAAACAAGGGATCCGGCAGAAAGACACATTATGAAAAAAATCATTCATATCGATATGGATGCGTTCTATGCGTCTGTCGAGATCCGCGAAAATCCTGCTCTCCGGGGAAAACCGGTCATTGTCGGCGGGGATCCTCATTCACGCGGGGTGGTTTCAACCTGCTCTTATGAAGCAAGAAAATTCGGGATCCATTCCGGAATGGCTGCCAGTATTGCTTTCAGAAGATGTCCGGATGCCATTTTTCTCCGTCCGAATTTTGCGCTCTATAAAGAAGCATCCCGCAAGATCCGTTCTATTTTTCTGGATTATACAGATCTTGTGGAACCGCTTTCGCTGGATGAAGCGTATCTGGATGTAACGATCAACAAGCGCGGGATCCCTTATGCAACACGGACAGCCAGAGAGATCAAAAAAAGGATTTTTCAGGAGACAGGCGGGCTGACAGCCTCCGCCGGGGTTTCTTATAATATGTTTCTTGCAAAAATCGCTTCGGATATGCAGAAGCCTGACGGATTGACTGTGATCACTCCGGAGGATGCTCCCGGAATTTTACGGAAACTCCCGATCGGAAAGTTTTACGGTGTCGGAAAGGTCACAGAAAAATTCATGATCGAACACGGCATACGCAATGGAGCGGATCTTCTGCGTTTATCCAAAGAGGAACTGATTTGCACGTTCGGAAAAACAGGAGAATATTATTATAATGTTGTCCGCGGAATGGATGACCGGGAAATCACGCCGGAAAGAGAGGCAAAATCACTGGGGACAGAATCCACCTTTCAACAGGATATCACTGATATGCCCGAACTGGTCTCATTCCTCCGGCAGCAGGCGGTCGAGGTGGCTGCCGATTTACAGAAACATTCTCTCAAAGGAAAAACAATTACGCTGAAAGTGAAATTTTTTGATTTCCGTACCATCACGCGGAGCCGTACTATTGCAGAATATACCAATGATCCGGAACAGATCAATCTCGTGGCAAGGGAACTGCTGCTGAAAACAGAAGCGGAAAAGATCCCTGTCCGCCTGATCGGTGTTACGGTATCCAATTTTTATGATCCTGAGCCTGGTGAGAGCGGTGGTATGATCCAGCCGGAATTTGATTTCGGGGAAGAGTTATGACTCATCTCTACAATAAACTTTGATCCGGATTTGACAAAATCAATTTGAAAGAGTATCTTTCCGGCAAATTGAAATCAACAGATTTTATCAGAAAGAAACTGTATTATGGATATTGATTTTATCGAACTCACAACTCCGGAAAGTTTGCAGGCTGTCCGGGATATTGCCGCAGATATCTGGCCCAAAACATTCCGTTCGATCCTCTCGCAGGAACAGATCGTTTATATGATGAATATGATGTATGCTCCGGAAGTCATGGAAAAGGAACAGGCAGAGGGATATCATTTCATTCTGCTGAAAATCAACGGTTCCCCTGCCGGATATATCTCGTGGTCTGCATATCAGGAAAAAACAGCCAAGCTGCATAAATTATATCTGCTGGAACAATTCCACGGACAGGGATTCGGTTCAGCCATGCTCCGGGAAGTCAGAAAACAGGCTGCCGCACAGGGATTTTCCATCCTGCGCCTGAATGTCAACAAGTATAATCAACGGGCTTATAAAGCCTATATCCGCAACGGTTTTCAAGTCACGGAATCGGTCAAAATCGACATTGGAAACGGCTTTTTTATGGATGATTATGTGATGAGCTGTCTGTTGTAAGGATCATTTTTCCACAGGAATCAACAGGAACATCACACTTTCATAGGGAACCGGAGTATCGTTCAATATGGTTCTGCCGTAATTTCTGCGGGAGTCCATGGCGATCGACCAGTTGCCTGTGGAATGGGAAAAGTTCATATCCAGACGGATCACGCCGTTTCTCTCCTGAACAGGGACTTCCATCAGAATACGGCTGCCGTTGCTGTTGACGGAACAGGATTTTTCGACACCGTTCACACTCAACAGGAATGAACCATAACCGAAAACAGGAATACTCAGCAAAGCCCGGTTGGTGCGTAATGGTTTTTTGATTCTGAAAAACTTGGTCATGGTCATGGCATCCCCCATTCCGATCCAACCGCCTTTCAGAGCTGATGTATGATCACATACCAGCAGATAATTTCCGCCCGGTGCATTCTGCCATTTGTAAGGCGGTTTTTCAAATTCCACATTGACCCCCGCCGGACGAGTCCAGGATGTTATGATCGGCTCGTACACATAGGCATAGAGCGGGCATAATCCATACACTGCAAAGATGGCAAAAGCGGTCATGCAGATACGGTGAAAACGCTCTTTGAAAGGTCCTTTCCGGAAAACAGATCCGAGGTAAATTCCTCCGCTGATACAGAGCAGCGGCAGGATCGGCAGACGGAATCTTGCCAGAATATAAAAAGCAATAATGGAAAGTGCATAGAGGAATATGAAACTCCAGAGCAGCAGAAATTTTTTCCGTTTTCTGAAATATCCCCGGTAAAAACCATTCATCAATCCGGCAAGAGCCAGTACAAATATGACTCCGGTCGGCAGAAAACGGAACGTTTGCATCAGCGGACTCTTCAACGCATTCAGTTCCGTGATATTATTGGGATGATCCGTGGCATCCCAGAAAAGAATAAATTTCTGAAATTGCTGTTCCAGAAACGCTGCCGGTTCTTCTTTGAACCATTCCCACATCCGTTTCGGAATGGAGATCTCTTTTTCATGCTCCAGCCATAATTCATACGTCGCAGAATAAGGAATTTCCAGTCCGGCAGGCGCACCCTCCGGATTGTTTCCGAATGCAAGAACCGCATTCCCGGCGGTGGAAGGTCCACGCAACTCCCCTGTCCGGAAAGAATTATAAATGGAAAACGGCAGCTGGGGAAGCAGGATCGCCACCAGCAGGACAACCATTGAAACAGCAAGATTCCATTTGCGGGAAACAATATTTTTCCGCAAGAACATCACCCCCAACAGTACCGGCAGAAAACACCAGGTATTGCCGCGGGTCAGGATCGAACAGCCCAGCACCAGACCGCACCAGAGCCAGTTCGACCAGCAAGGTTTGTGCCATGCCCGTAAAGTCAGATAAAATAACAGAGTGATCCAGAACGCCTGCAGGATCTCCAACAGATAATAAGGCGTAAAATAAATCAGAATGGCACTGAACGTACACAGGAATGCACTCCAGTAACCGCTGCGGCGTCCCGCGATCAGACGGGCACTGCATCCGCAAAACCAGACCACTCCCGCACCCAGCAGGGACTGGACAACAGCAAGAAAATAACAACTCTTACTCACCAGCATCACCAGCGGCAGAAAAACTGCATAGTAAAATGGCTGATAATAAAATACAGACGGGAACTCCCCTTGCAGGATCTGCAAGGCAAGTGTCTGATAAGTCTTCATATCCGTGATCAGGGCAGGGGTTGCCGCCGCCGGATCGTTCTTGACCAATTGGAAAGAAACGGTCAGGCGCAGCAGAAACGCCGCTGCCGTGAGCAGGAAAAGAAACACCGTCCCGCCCTTGCGGGAGGAACGGTGTGATACACCTGAAAATGTACGCTGCTTTTTCAAATCGTCATCAATTCTTTTTCTTTGGCAGCAGCCAGTTCATCCAGATTCTTGATATAATCATCCACAGATTTCTGGACTTTATCAAGATTTGTCTTCAGTTCGTCTTCTGTGATTTCAGAAGCTTTCTGTGCTTTCTTGAGAGCTTCGTTGGCATCACGACGGGCATTGCGGATCTCAACTTTGGCTTCTTCCACACGGGCTTTGACCTGTTTTGCAAGAGCTGCACGGCGGTCTTCGCTCAGCGGGGGGATCGGAAGACGGATCACTTTACCATCACTGACCGGGGAAATACCGATCGGGGAATTGATGATCGCTTTTTCAACCGCTTTCACGGCAGACTGATCCCAGGGCTGAATCGTGATCAAACGGGGTTCCGGAGTCGCAAGACCGGCGATGTCACGCAGACGGGTCATGGAACCGTAGTATTCAACCATAATGTTTTCAACCAGAGCTGTGGAAGCTTTTCCGGTACGGATGGCTGCGAAGTCATTTTTCATTGCATCTTCGGCATTCATCATCTTTTCTTCGAGTGTGTCAAACAAATCATTGATTGCCATTTTGAATATCTCCTTGGGTTATGTTATTTTTTATAAATAATTCAAAATCAATGTACAACAGTTCCGACAGAATAATCTCCGGAAAGGACTTTCACCAGTGCGCCCTCTTCCGAGAAATTGAATACAATGATATGAAGATCATTGTCGGCACAAAGTGAAAACGCCGCAGAATCCATTACACCGAAACGTTTTTCCAGAACATCCTGAAAAGTCAGCTCATCAAATTTCACCGCAGAGGGATCTTTGACAGGGTCCGCTGTATAGATCCCGTTCACTTTGGTCGCTTTCATGACCGCCTGACATTTTGTTTCAAGAGCACGGAGTGCAGCCGTTGTATCCGTTGTGAAATACGGGGAACCGGTTCCGCATGCAAATATGACCAGTTTTCCGGAAGAAAGTTCGGCAAAAGCCTGTTCACGGTCAAATTTTTTGGCAAAAGGTTCCATGGAAACAGCAGAATGAACAGCACATTCCACACCGGCAGCCTGAAAAGCATCTTTCAAACACAATGCATTCATCGCTGTTGCCAACATTCCCATGTGATCGGCTGTAACACGATCCATTCCGGTTTTGGAACCGGCAAGTCCGCGCCAGATATTTCCGGCTCCGACCACCAGAGCGATCTCAACACCGAGATCCAGAGCTTCCTTGATCCGTTTGACCACAGAAGCAACTGCTTCCGAATCATACCCGTGTTCCTGATTGCCTTTCAAGGATTCTCCGCTGATCTTCAGCAGCACTCTTTTATAAAGAAGTTTTCCTTCCGACATACTGTCTCCCTTTCTGTTTCAGAATTTTTCAGGTAAGATAACCCGTAAAACTCTTTTCGTAAAGTCTGAAATACAACTTTTTTTCAAATTTTTAACGCATCCGGTAAAGAAATCGGGGGAAATATGGAACTTTCTCTGGAAAAATCGGTCAATTGGCTGTATGATACAGACCATATTGCTCACATCAACCCGGTCAAAGGAGGGGGAGTTATTATGAAAAAAGAAGAATTGCAGGAACTGCAGGCTACGATTACACAAGTATCAGCTTTCGCCGGTAGAGTCAAAACAGAAATGGGCAGGATCCTTGCCGGACAACAACAACTGGTGGATCGTCTTCTGCTGGCATTGGTCGCAGATGGACATGTTCTGCTCGAAGGTGTCCCCGGACTGGCAAAAACGCTGGCGGTGAAAACACTGGCTCAAACTCTCGACGGTTCTTTTGCACGTCTCCAATTCACTCCGGATCTCCTGCCCGCCGACTTGATCGGAACCAATATCTACAATCCGCAGGAACACTCCTTCTCCGTTAAAAAAGGTCCGGTCTTTGCCAATATCGTTCTGGCAGATGAAATCAACCGCGCCCCGGCAAAAGTCCAGAGCGCATTGCTGGAATGTATGCAGGAACATCAGACCACGATCGCCGGAACCACTTTCAAAATGCCATCCCCGTTCCTGGTCCTCGCCACTCAGAACCCGATCGAACAGGAAGGAACCTATCCTCTGCCGGAAGCTCAGGTGGACCGTTTCATGTTCAAACTCAAGGTCGATTATCCGAACCGTACCGAAGAACGGATCATTGTCGAACGGATGGCTCATCCGGAAATCCAGATAAATGCCATCGCTGTCGCCTCACTCAAAGATGTCGCTCTCGCACGCGAATGGGTCGATAAAGTCTATATGGATGAAAAAATCCTGGAATATATCCTTGATATCATCGGAGCCACCCGTCCGGGAAGACGTTCCGAACTCTCCTCCCGACAGGATGGAGTCAAACTGGATATGCTGGAAACTCTCATTCAGTTCGGTGCCTCTCCGCGTGCCGCCATCGCACTGGCTCTGGCAGCCAAAGCAGAAGCATTCCTCGCCGGACGCGCGTATGTGATCCCGCAGGATGTGAAATCATTGGCACCGGATATCCTCCGCCATCGTATCCTGCTCTCCTATGAAGCAGAAGCCGAAGGTATGACATCCGACGATGTCATCCGGAAGATCCTGAACGAACTCAAAACACCGTGACCGGTGCAGAGAGGAGGTTGGCACTATGCTGACCGGTGAATTGCTGGCTAAAGTCAGAAAAATAGAAATCCGTACCCGCAGACTCGTCGATGAGATCACAGGGGGTGCATACCACAGTGTCTTCAAAGGTCGCGGGATCGAATTCAGTGAAGTCCGGGAATACACACACGATGATGATGTTCGTGATATCGACTGGAACGTCACCGCACGTATGGGTACTCCGTATATCAAAAAATACGCCGAAGAACGTGAACTCAATGTCATGCTCGCAGTCGATGCATCCGCATCCGGCACTTTCGGCAGCACTGACAAGGAAAAAAGAGAACAGATCGCCGAAGCCGCCGCTCTGCTGGCGTTCAGTGCCATCCGGAACAATGACAAAGTCGGACTGCTGATTTTCACAGATCGTACTGAATTGTATCTGCCGCCGCGTTCCGGAAGGATCCATACACTCCGCCTCATCCGTGAGATCGTGGCAATGGAACCGCAGGGACGGGGTACCGATCTGGGAGCTGCATTGGAATCACTCGCTCAGGGGCTCCGGAAAAGAACCGTCATATTCCTGATCAGCGATTTCCTCGATGATAAAGATTATGAGAAAAAACTCAAAATCGTCAGCCGGAAACATGATGTGATCGCATTCCGGATCCAGGATAAAACAGAATTGGAACTGCCCTGTGCTCTGGCAGGACTGACTCTCACCGATTCTGAAAGCGGAAAAAGTTTTTCTTTCGACGCCGGAACTCCCGGTGCATTGAAAGCATACGCCGAAGCCGCAGAAGATATCCGGCAGGAAACCAGAGAAATATGCCGTCATGCCAAAGTGGATATGATCGACGCACGCACGGATGAAGATCTGGTCAAACCTCTTCTGAAATTCTTCCGGAACCGACAGCATAAACGCTGATACGACAGGAGATCACAACTATGAAAAAATGGAAAAAAATCATACTCCGCACCTTGTTGGTGCTGTTTGCCATGCTCCTGACCGCCGGAATTGTCATCGGAATCAAATATGTCCGTGTTTCCAATGCAAATATCCAACCGGAACTCTTGAACGCTCCGCAAGGACCGGAACAGGAAAATCTTGTCCTCGGTAAAAAATTCCACGTCATGATGGAATTCCGCCTGCCATGGGGAGTCTATCCGCGATCCATTACCATACAGCCGCCGGAAGGAATTCAACTGACTGCGGAACCGTATTTCAAACGGAAATCATGGGAATGGGGAAGCTCTCTCTGGAATGCAGTGATCCCGATGCAGGGATTCCGGGAGGGAATCATCAAAAATACGGAAGGAAATGTTTCTTTCAGCAACGGCGGAAATATCTCTTTCCAAATCCCCTCTTTCAAAATCCAACCGTTGGAAGTCAAAGGAACAGAACTGACTCTGGCAGGAAAATGGGAAGAAGAAAAGAGTACCGGAAACCGGACAAAGATCATTGTGATCACGCTCCTTGCGATCCTGATCCTCCTCTGTGTCGCAGCATTGCTCTGGCTGAAACATCTTCAACACGCAAAACAGAAGATCCTGCCGCCGTGGACAACTGCTCTGGAAGCGATCCGCAGACTTACAGGAAAAGTCCGGACAGGAGATGCCCTGCCGGAAAATTCCATCGCCCGCCTCACAGATATTGTCCGGGAATATATGGAACAGCGTTTCCATCTCCGGGCGGGGCGTCAGACCACCGCTGAGTTCATGCAGGATCTGGAAAAAGGGAAAGGGGAACTTTCCGAAAAAAATCTCGACTTTCTCCGGAGTTTTCTGAATGCCGCTGATATGGTCAAATTCGCGAAACTTTCAGCGGACAGGATGCTGTTTGAAAATGCCGCCACCAAAGCCGAGGAACTGATTATTGAAACAACTCCCGTTGAGGGAAAGGAGAATAAAAAATGATCCATACTTTGACACATCCATACATGTTGTTTCTGCTGGTCATTCTGGCATTGATCCTGTGGCGGGCATGGCACAATCCTGTACCGTCTCTGGTGATACCGAGCCTGAAAGTCTTTCAGAAAGCTGCCGTGAAAAATCCGGGCGGACGCGGTTCTTACCGGAAATGGATCCCTTTCCTCTGTTATGCCATCGGCGGGATCATGCTGATCATTGCCATTGCAGCTCCGCGGGAGGGAATGGAACAGATACGCCGCCGTACCGAAGGAATCGATATCATCGTGGCTCTCGACCTTTCCGGCAGTATGCGCGCGATCGATGTCCCCGCCGGGATACGTACAAAAAATGAACTCTCCGCCGCTCTTGAATCAGGCAAAGTCAAAGACCGCCTCGGAACAGCAAAAGAAGAGATCGCAAAATTTATCAATGCCCGCCCCAATGACCGGATCGGATTGGTGGCTTTCGCTCCGAAACCGTACATGGTTTGTCCGCCAACTCTTGACCATCCATGGCTCCTCGCCAATTTGAACCGGCTCGAAACCGGTGTCATCGGAGACATGACAGGGATCGCAGGACCGATCACAAGTGCTGTCAGAAGACTGAAAGACTCCGATTCCAAACGGAGGATCGTGGTCCTCTTCACCGATGGCGTCAATAATGTCAATGCAAAAGTAACTCCCCTGCAGGCGGCAAAATTGGCAGATACATTCAATGTCACAGTCTATACCGTCGGGATCGGTTCCGGAAATTCCGTAATGAAACAGGAAAGTTTCTTCGGTTCCGGATTTATGCCCGTACAAAATGAATTCGATGAAAAACTCCTGCAGGAAATCGCATCCGTCACAGGTGGAGTCTATTACAAAGCGGAAGACGGCGATTCCATGCAGCAGGCGATGGAACAGATCGACAAACTGGAAAAAACTTCTGTTGAACAGAATATCCTGATCAACTGGAAAGAATTGTATCCGTTCTTCTGCTATCTGGCAGCCGGACTCCTGCTCTGCGGATTCGTTCTGGAAAAAACTGTTCTTCTGCGGATCCCGTAAAACGATCCGTCACATAGCGTAAAGACGCTTCATCGCCATGCCGAATGCTTCCATAGTCAACTCGGCATCATATCCGGCACGGTGGGGACGGGCTTCATCAATATCCAAGCCCAACCCCAGCTCTTTCCGTAACGATTGCAAACTGTAACTGGTCAGACCGGGATATGCCTTGCGGAGCAGTACAATACTGTCGTATGCGCCCCCTTTCCAGAGCGGCAACGCATTCCGGGCAAGACTTTCCTGCAGAAATGCCAGATCAAAACGGGCATTGTGTGCCACCAGTTTTGAACCTTTTATAAAATCAAGAAAAGCATAAGCGGCATCTTTGAAACGGGGCGCATCCGCAACCATGCCGTTATCGATCCCGTGGACCCGGCTCACCTGTAACGGGATCGGGATCGCAGGATTGACCAGCGTTTCAAAATAAGATAATGTTCCGTTGGTTTCCACACGGACAGCTCCGATTTCCACGATACGATCCCGTACCGGGCTCATCCCGGTCGTTTCCAAGTCAAAGACCGTAAACGGTCCCATTTCATGCCATGAACTCATAACTCAACGATCCTGATAACCATCGGGATATTTTGCCATCCATTTCCAGACAGACTGAATGATCGCTTCTGCATTTTCATATTGCGGTTCCCAGCCGAGTTCTTTTCTTGCCAGATCGGAACATGCGATCAGGCGCGGCGGATCTCCGGGACGGCGGGGAACAACATCTGCAGGGATCGGATGTCCGGTCACTTTCCGGGCGGTTTCAAGGATTTCCATCACACTCAAACCATTGCCGGTTCCCAGATTGTAATGACCGCTGCGGGGAGCATACAAGGCTTTTTCATGAGCCTGTGCCAAATCCAGGATATGAATGTAATCACGGATGCAAGTACCGTCCGGTGTATCATAATCATCACCGAAGAGCATTGCCTTTTCCCGTTTGCCCTGTGCAACCTGAAGCAGAATGGGGATCAGATGTGATTCCGGATTATGATCCTCTCCGTAATTCTCTGTCGCTCCGGCGGCATTGAAATAACGCAATGCCACATATTTCAGACCGTAAATACGGCTGTACCAGTTGAGGACTTTTTCAAAACAGAGTTTGGATTCGCCATAAGGATTGATCGGCTGCTGTTTGTCATATTCCCGGATCGGAATCGTTTCCGGTTCACCGAAAGTCGCTGCGGTACTGGAAAATACAAAGGCTTTGACTTTCCCTTCCACGGCGGCATCCGCAAGATTGATCGCATTGGCAAGGTTGTTACGGAAATATTTTCCCGGATCTTTCATCGATTCTCCAACCAGTGAAAACGCAGCAAAGTGCATGACCGCATCATAATTCCCGTTCCGGAAAATCTCCAGAAGTTTTTCACGGTCCGCAAGATCGCCCTCAATAAAAGTCGCACGGGGATCGACCGCTTTACGGTGTCCTGTCACCAGAGAATCAAAAACTGTTACTGCGTACCCTTTGTTGAGCATATACTCCGCACAGGCACTGCCAATGTAACCGGCTCCGCCGGCAATGAAAATATGTTTCACGGTCATTCCTCCTGTTTATATATTTGTGTAACGATATCAATCTCAACGCAATAAAGATTCCCAGTTGTTTTTCCCGGCAGAAGAGGGAACAGATTTGAGTTCCGGAACCTTCTCCACCGGGATCATCGTCTGCATGGTCTTATCTTTACTGATCAATTCCACCTGTGTTCCCGATGCAAACGGATAATTTCCACTCAAAACACGCCGGATCACCTCCGTTGCATCCCGTTGAATACGGACAGCTGCGCCCTCTTTGAGCGGCAGCCATACAAAAGCTCTGAAACGGAAATCATAATCAGAAAGATCTCTGCTTTCGATCAGGATCCCGAATTTGGCACAACGGATTTTTTCCGCATAATCTTCGCCATAGTACGTGATACCGCCTGCGATCGCATTCTTTTTCAGTTTGATCTTACGCGCTTCCAGCGTCCGGCTCAAAGCAGACAACTGCGGTCTCCACGCTTTCCCCGGCTCCGGCAGAAGTTGTTTTTCTCCGGTCAAATCGGACAAACGGTTTTCCAGGGCAGGATGAAACAACGCTTTCAACAACGCATTTTCAATTCCATTCAGAACTTTTCCATTGCAGAGAAAACGGGCAGGACGGGATGTCAGATCCGCAGAGACAACTGCATTCCGCAATGTATCGGCGGCAAGATTTTTTCCATTCACATCCCCGGTCAGAGTAAGGATCAGGATCTGCAATCGGGTCGGATTGCCCACCCGGTTGACAGCGGCAACTGTCAGATAACCATGAAATCCGGCACGGATCGAATCCTGTTTCAGAACAGGATTTTCCTGTCCGGGGATCTTGAAAGAATAATGGGAAGACTGCTCTGTACTGATCCGGCATTCATAATGAGAACCGACTTTCAGGGGACGGTCAAATACAAATGCCTTTCCGCCGGCGGCGGCAGGCAGGATCAAAATCAGTAAAAAGACAAAAAGAAACGTTCTCATTCGAACTCAAAATCATCCATGGAATCCAGTTCAGCCTTGATAAAGGAAACGATTTTTTCCAATGCATTGGCACGATGACTGATTTTTTCTTTGATTTCAGAACCGAGTTCGCCGAAAGTCTGCGTATAACCATCCGGTACGAAAACAGGGTCATAACCGAAACCATGAGAACCGCGCGGTTCAAAAATGATTTCGCCATTGACTTCTCCACGGAAAGATTTCACAGGAGTTCCACGGTATGCCAGAGACATCACACAGACAAAGCGGGCGCGGCGGTTGGTTTTACCTTTCATCATATCCAGCAATTTGGCGATACGATCCGCATCACTGGCGTTATCACCGGCAAAACGGGCGGAATAAACCCCCGGAGCACCATCCAGAGCAGCCACTTCCAAACCGGAATCATCTGCGAATGCGGGCATATCGGCAAAAGCAGAAGCAGTTTGTGCTTTCAACATGGAATTTTCTTCAAAGCTGACTCCGGTCTCTTCTGCCGGAGGAAATGCCGGAATATCATCCAGTGTGATGATTTTCATCTTCTCTTCCAAAATACGGAATGCTCCGCGGAATTCTTCAATTTTATGTTTGTTGGATGTGGCTGCCAATATCTGAAGCATGATCTTTCTCCTGATTTTTTTTCGTTTTCCTGATAATTTAATGGCATTTTCCCCGTTTGACAAGCCGGAAATGGAAGATTTTTGGCAGGAAAAACGTTTTTTTCGTAAAACTTCTCAGTTCCGGAATGGAAAAAATCATTTATCAGTGTAAATTTCCATACTATAAAACAAAAGGTTATTTAAAATTACAAGAAAAGGAGAAACTATGCGTTTTTTCAATACTCTCGGTCGCTCCATGCAGGAGTTCACACCTATTGACAAAGAGAACGTCCGCATGTACACCTGCGGACCCACCGTTTACAACTACGCCCATATCGGAAACTTCCGGGCATATCTCTTTGAAGATATCCTCCGCCGAACACTGGAATATTTCGGTCATAAAGTGACTCAGGTCATGAACCTGACCGATGTGGATGACAAGACCATCCGTGACTCACAGGCGGCAAAACTCAAACTGCAGGATTTCACACGGAAATACAAAGATGCTTTCTTTGAAGACCTCAAAGAACTCCGGATCGAACCCGCAGAACACTATCCGGAAGCCACCACCCATATCCCGGAAATGATCCGCATGATCGAAGTCCTTTTTGAAAAAGGATACGCTTACAAATCAGAAGACGGATCGGTCTATTTCTCCATTGATAAATTCAAAGAATACGGAAAACTCGCCCGGATCGATCGCGAACAGCAGCGGGCAGGAGTCCGGATCAACAGCGATGAATATGAAAAAGATTCCGTGGCTGACTTCGCTCTCTGGAAAGCATGGAGCCCCTCCGACGGCGATGTGAAATGGGACAGCCCCTGGGGAATCGGACGTCCCGGCTGGCATCTCGAATGCAGTGCCATGAGTATGAAATATCTCGGCAAGACTTTCGACCTCCATACCGGCGGCGTTGACAATATGTTCCCGCATCATGAAGATGAAATCGCACAGAGTGAAGCCGCCAACGGCTGCCAGTTCGTCAATTACTGGCTCCACTGCGAACATCTCACGATCGAAAATAAAAAAATGTCCAAATCTCTCGGCAACTTCTATACCCTCCGTGACCTCCTTGCCAAAGGCTATACCGGAGCGGAAGTCCGCTGGGCTTTGATCGGAACCCATTATCGTTCCAAACTCAATTTCAGTATCGCTCTCTGCGATCAGGCTCGTTCCACTCTGAAAAAATTTGCCGACTTCTTTCAGCGTCTGCATGATCTGGAAAAGGGTGACAAAGGAAAAGAACAAGCTGCAGAACTGGCTGCCGCCGCCGATCAGGCTTTCGCGAAAGCAATGGGAAATGACCTCGGTATCGCTGAAGCTCTCGCAGCTGTTTACAACCTCGAACGCAGTGTCAATTCCGCACTTGCAAAAAATGAATTCGGCAGCGAAGCCGGAGGAATCATCCTCGAACAGTTCCGCCGTTTCAATAAAGTCCTCGGATCTTTCGATGTCGATGCTCCTGCTGTCAAAGAAGAAGTCCCCGCTGAAATCATGGAAATGGCTCAGCAGAGAACGGAAGCAAGAAAAGCACGCGATTTCGCGAAAGCAGATGAACTCCGGAACCGTCTGAAAGACCTCGGATGGATCATTGAAGATGTCCCCGGCGGCGGAATCAAAGTGAAAAAGGCATGATTTTCTGTTTTCCCGCTTGAATAACTCACTACAAGCGGGTACATTATCAACATTATCAGAATATTATCAACAATATAAATAACATGAGGATGGACTATGGTCATCAGAAAAATGAACACTGTGCTGGTCAAGCATAACAAGATTCTCTTCGGAATCTTTTCCTTTATCATTATCGTTTCTTTCGTGTGGTTCTTCACACCGGGACTGGATGGTTCCATGTTCTTCGGACAGGATATGAACTCCCCCAACCTCGTCGTCGGTACTGTTTTCGGCGAAAAAGTCAAACTCAAAGAATATCAGCAGGCTATGCGCGAAAGAATGTTGCTCCTGACCGCTATGACCGGACGCGACAGCTCTCAAT
The DNA here is from genome assembly GCA_017646015.1 of Lentisphaeria bacterium. GTDB lineage: Bacteria > Verrucomicrobiota > Lentisphaeria > Victivallales > UBA1829 > SIG94. The sequence continues at coordinate 43,966 of JAGCNI010000009.1, read as the reverse complement.
TCCAGGACTATATCTCACAGACACTGTTTGATGAGATCGCACGCGAAAAAACAGCTCTCAAACTCGGAATCACTGTCTCCGATACAGAACTGACCAATTTCATCAAAAACGGATTCGCCCTCTTCCGCAATGATAAAGGATTTGATCCGGAACTGTATAAGAAATTCGGTGAAAATTTCCTCTCCAGAGAAGGAATGACCCTGGCTGATTTTGAAAACGTTGTCCGTAAAATGCTCGCCGCTGAAAAACTCAGCACACAGCTGACCGGATCCGCCACCGTCACACCGCAGGAACTTGATCTTCTCGCAGAACTGCAGAAAGAAAAATTCCATGCTCGTATGGTCAAATTCCCCTTCGCATCTTTCAAACCGGCTAAAAAATTCACGGATGATGAAATCATGAACTATTACAAGGCAAACTCCAAACAGTTCATGACCGCTCCCCTGATCCGTGCTCTGGTTGTCAAATTCCCCTATACACCTGCCAATATCACACCCTCAGCAAAAGAAATTCAGGATTATTACAAGGCTCATGAAAAGGAGTTCACCCAAAATAATAAACTTCAGCCGTTGGCACAGGTGAAAAAACAGATCATCGCTGCTCTCCGCCTCGAAGCCGGAAAAAAACTTGCCGCTGAAAAAGCAAAAAAATTCCGCGATCAGATCTACGATGCCGCCGCTGCTGATTCCGTTGACTCCGGAAAAGGTCAGCTCCTCCTCTTCAACTCTCTCGCCACGAAAAACAAATATAATGTCATCCGTACCGTCTGGTTCGATGCCAATACAAAAAATCTTGCCGGAATCGGAAATGAACCGGAATTGGTCAAAGCTCTCTTCCAGGCAAACCTCCAGCATACCCCGATCCTCCGGGCAAGTCTGCAGGGAAATAACGGCGTTTATGTCGCAGCTCTCTCCGATGTACAACCCTCTAAACTCGCTGATTTCAAGGATGTTAAAGCAAAAGCAGAAGAACTTCTCATCGCAGAACGTTCCAAAATGGCTGCCAAAGAAGCTGCTCTCAACTTCATCCATAAACTCAATGCAGAAAAAAATAAATCCGCTGCTCTCCAGCAGGTCGCCGCAAAAGCAAAAGGTGTTGTGACAAAACTCCCCGTATTCACCAGAGAAACACGACCCGCTGATATGGTGCAGCAGTTCGCAATGCAGAATGCAGCTCTGCTCGCAGACGGGGCCATTTCAAACTCCGAAGAAACGCCCGATGCCATGATCGTTATCTGTCTGGACAAGCGTGAACAGGCTACCGCAAAAGAAAAAGAAGAGGCTAAAAAACAGCTCGAAGCTGTAATGGCATATTCCAAACAGATGATGCAGCAGAGTTCTCTCATGACCTGGATCCGTTCCAACTGCGTGGATAATTTCCGACAGCAGCAGAATAACTGATCCAAATCAATACAACAGATCCAAAGACGGTATGCACAAAATGCGTACCGTCTTTTTTTAACAAAACCTCTTTACCGGAAAATTACAGGTGCGGACAATGAAAGTAATCAGTAAACAGCGGAACAGCAGAATGTGTGTCATTTGCGGGCTGGATAACCAGGCAGGAGTACGGGCTCATTTCTATAATATGGAAGACGGCAGCGTTATGAGCCGTTTTCAATTTGCAGTGCATCACCAGAGTTATCCCGGCAGGGTCCATGGAGGAATGATCACTGCCATGCTCGACGAAATGGGCTTGCGGGCAATGTGGTCAAAACATGGATGTGAAGATGATTTCGGTGTCACCATGAGCCTTACAACACGGTTCCGGAAACCGGTTCCTTATGAGGAATTTCTGATTGCAAAAGGTGAACTCCTGCGGGAAAGCACGAAATTCGCAGTGATCTGCTCTCAGATTTTCAATTTGGAGGGAACTCTTCTCGCAGAAGGGGAGTTGAAATATTTGAAACTGGATCCGCAGGAAATCTCCGCCGGAGCTGTTGTTCATGAAGAAATGCCATACCTGATTGCCGATGATGTAACAGAAATCAATTTCAGCAAATAAAATATGACGGTTCCAAAAAAACTCCTGCAATTCAGTAACTTATAAATCTGACGGAAAACTGCCGGATCAAGAGTGACGGCAGTTTGGCATGTTGATTTTCCAGGAATCACGGGCATCAAGCAGCATCTTGCGGCAGACAAAGAAGAGAATGACACCGTTGACAAGTCCTGTCAGAAGCCATGAAACAGGATATGAAATCATCAGGCACTGTAAGGTCCTGTACTGCGGGAAAATCGTGAATACCCAGAAAATACGCAATACACAAACGCCCATAATCGTAGTGACTGTTGGCTTGACAGAATGTCCGAGACCCCGTAAAGACCCCGTGATCGTATCCATGATACAGCACAGGAAAAACGAACACATCATGACCACAAGCCGTTCCATTCCCCAGTTGATCACTGTCGGATCGGGATTATACAATCCCAGAAAAAATCTTCCGGTTACCAAAAACAAACCGCCGCAAAGCACCGAAAAAGCAATGGTATAAAACAGACAGACCCAGATACTGCGGATCACCCGTTTATATTTTTTCCCGCCATAGTTCTGCCCGGCAAAACTCATCGAGGTCTGATAATAAGCACCGCAGGCAATGTTTGCCATCCCCTCCAGACTTTGTGAAGCAGCATTCCCCGCCATGGCAGCACTGCCCAGAGAGTTGACAGAGGACTGAATGAATATATTGGAAATACTGTAAAGAGCACTCTGGATCCCCGCAGGAACTCCGATCCACAAGACCTCTTTGAGCATATCTGCATGAAGACGGATCTTGGAAAATACCAGACGAATCGCACCTGGAGAACGGTGCAGTGTCCGCAGCACAAGCACAGCAGAAAGAATACTGGAAATCTTGGTGGCAATGGCAACCCCGGCAGCATCCATTTTGAAAACAGAAACAAAAATAAGATTGAGAATCACATTGACCACACCGCCGATAATAATGAAAAACAAAGGACGTCTGGTATCTCCAACCGCACGCAAAATCGCACTCCCGATCAGATAAAGTCCCGTAAAGGGAAGTCCGATACTGAAAATCTGCAAATAGATCGTCGCCTTGTCCAACACATCCGCCGGGGTTGACATCCATTGAAGGGCAGTTCTGGAAAACAGCACTCCCAACAGAGCAATAACGATCCCCGCAGCAATCCCCAAAGCAATGGAAGTATGAACCGTGCGGGAGACTTTTTTATGATCCCGCGCCCCGACATAACGGGCAGTAATGGAATTGACACCCGCACAGAAGCCGGAAAAAAAAATCAGCAGAAGTGTATGCAGCGCCGTCGTTGTACCCACTGCCGCCGTGGCAACCGTACGGACAGATTCAGAAGCAAATTGTCCCAATACAATCAAATCCGCCGCATGAAACATCAATACCATGACGTTGGCTCCCATCAGCGGCAATGAAAAATGAAAAATCTGCCTGAACAGAGAGCCATGACACATATTGATCTGGTATTTTTTCTTCTTATCCATTACAAAATCTCTGATTCGTTTTCCGGAAACCATTTACTATACATGATTATCGACTGCAATGCAATACAGATCTTTCAAAATTTCACAGTTATCCTTTGATTTTCTGAATCAGCAAACAGATAAAACTCGGAAATCCATGACAACAACTGGCATAGGGCTCCTTATGTTCCCACAAAGTTCCCGTCAGTTTCACCATCTTGAGACAGCACTCTTTGATATGGTTCAATGCCATCCCCTTATGCCCGGTTTGAATAAGCAGCTCAAGCCGCATGATTGTCCCCATAAACATATTGGCAGGATGAACTTTTTTCCATTTCTTCCCGACCTCACGATGCGATCCGAAATCCCGGACAAGACAACGCCACAATGCAGGATGAGTTTCCGGTGTCACCGTACCGAAATAAAACGCATAGTACTGGCACACTTCCGTATAATCAGAAAGAACTCTCAAAGTTCCATCTTCCTCTCGCACAGCGTGATCCCGGAAAAATTGACCGTCAAAAGACTGCTCCCGAATCGTCTGACGCATTCTCTGAGCCCGTGATTTCCATGCAGGTTCATGATAAAGATCAGCCATCGCTTCCAGCGTACGGGCATAGAGCATGTTGATCGGATAATTGACATCCTGTACAAACTGATTGGCTTTACTCCACTCAACAAAAACCCAGCTCGGCAGTTTTTCAAGCAGCCCGTCTGCATTGAGAAATGAATCAATATAGTCGATAAAAGCAAAAACTTTTCCACGGAAATCTTCTATCATACCGGCATCTCCGCCACGTTGAGCATATTCATTCAACTGCAGCAGAAGCCACATACCCCAGTTGGGAATAAATTCACCGGTCGTATGATCTCCGGGATATAGCATCGGAAAAACAGCATCCGGGATCCCGGGACAGGACGAAGCAAGAAGAAAATTTTCCAGAAAACATTTTTCCGGAAGCGTTGATCCCGTCAGAAAAAACGATGCCCTGGCAATGAAAAAAGAATCAGCAAGCCAGCCTGCCCGCTCCCGTGATGGACAATCTGTAAACAGATCTACGGCATTGGCAGCAAAACTGTACAAGCCCGCACGGTAAATCTTTTTCAAATCCAGGTCAAGTTTGTCTGAGGGCGGACGCAGTTTGAGGGAACCTTTATATTCCCGGATCGAAAAAGAAAGTATCTCCGCTTCCCCGCCATGCATGAAAACTTCGGCAAATTTCAAGGTGCCCGGTTCCATCGCTTCCAACTCATATTCGCCGGGTTCCTGTAAATCAAAGAAAATACCGCCCGTCATATAAAGACGCATCGCGTTGACCCCTCCTTCGGGAGATTCCAACTCATCATAAAGCACAACCAGACGTCCGGGACGATGACAGACAAGATGAATTTTCACAAAGCCGGTGTTGTCGATCTTCCCCCGGTAGAGAGTTGAAATGATCATGCCGTTATCATCACGCCGGTAACGTGGAATTTCCACATACGCATTGACCTCAAGTTCCTCTTGGGGAAAACCTTTGTATTCTTTTTGTCCCGCCATCGTAACAGAACGGTCTCTTGCCACTTTCGGCTCATCGGCATAGGTTCGGCGCAATGTCTTTACAGGACGGAAACTGTTATCGATTTTATATTCCGGTTCCGGCATCCGGGCGGGAAGATAATTCACCTGCGGACAGATCTCCAGCTCCAGTTGATTCAGATTTTTACGTTCCGGAGTCACCCGATAGGCTTCAAAAAAGAGTCTCTGATAACTGTACCGGGTCACTTTCTGAATTCGCTCATTGGAAAGATCAAATGCCCTGAAGTCCCGTCCGGTCGCAAGAAGAACGTGATCGCCGGAGCGTACTTCCGCCTGCAGAAAACTGGGCTGATCCATAAAATCAAAACTGTTGACATTGGCTCCGGAAACTTCGATTTCAAGTTTGTTTTCCCCATCCTGCACAGAAAGAGACAGTTCTGAGATGCGGAAATATCCTTTCGGTCCGCGCATCGGTCCGTGAGATACAAATTTACCATTCAGTTTCACCCGGTAATAGGTCGAACCGGTAATTCTGAGTTGGATCTTCTCTTGGTTTTTCGCCGGAAAACAAGCCGAAAAAAGAACAAAATCATTCATTTTTTCACGACGTCCACGAGGCCAGACAGGAACTGCAACTGCAAAAGAGTCTTTTTCAGCAAGGGCTGAAAATTCTTCAAGAGATATATCCAATGCCGCAGCTGTTTTTCTGATAATATCAGCACAGGGAATCAGACCATCTTCTTCTATTTTCCGCAGGCTGCTCCGGCTGATATTCAGCATCGCAGCAAAACCGGACAGAGAAAAAGAAGGATCCTGTTTTTCTTTTTCAATACGGAGACAGCGAAGCCGGGTTCCAAATGTTTCCATTTCCGAAATCATATATATCCTCTTTTGGTAAAATTTGAATGGAGTTTTTCAGGATTATAAAATACTGTAACTATAATGCAGAAAAATCAAAAAATCAATATCTTATAATAGTAAAAAAGAATCAATATCAGGAAAATCGGATCAAGAGTTTTATGGCATGATTTTGTGATTTGAACTTGAAAATGTCACTGGCGATACCATTTCGGAACACCTTGTTTTCTGCGTTCCGAAACCGTTTCCGAGTGACGCTTCAGAATCTCTTTGCGGGTCCCTTTCAAGTCCGGATCAGAATAAGGTGTCCCGGCTGTGGAATGAGTCGCAATCAGAAAATCTTTTTCCGGTAAAGGTGTAACATGATCCTGTTCCTGAAGTGCTGCCAGCGTCCCGCCTCGTTTGCGCCCGAAAGGTTCCGAGGTATAGACTTTGAATCCATGAGACAACAAGGCTCCGTACAATGGATAGGCAGATGAATACGTCGCAAGCATACCTGTTTCCGGATTCAAATGTTTTTTCAATTCGCCGATAAACTCAAAAGTCCATAATTCAGGATTGGAATCCGGTGAAAATCCATCCAGAAAAACAGCATCAAAAAGAGTGTCCGCAGGAAGGATCTGACGGGCATCACCATAAAGCAATTCCACCGAAAAGTTCCCGCTGCTGTATTGCTGCGATCGACGCAAAGCCTGAACGATTTCCGGATCAGGATGTTCCGGCAGCATGGATGCCGCTTTCAAAACCGCAGGATCAAATTCAAGAGAGATCACTTTCAATCTTCCGCAACCGGCAGCCTGCGCTGTCCGGAAAAGAGCCGATACATTGAATCCCATTCCGAAACCAACATCAAGAACTGTCAGCTCCTCCCCGTTCTCCAGACGTTCCCGGATCCGGCAGGGATCAATGTATTTCACAAAAGATTCACTCCTGGCTCCGGCTGTCGAATGAAAATGCTGACGATATACCGGATGATAAAAGGTATAAGAGCCATCCTCTGTTTTCGAGGCAAACTCAAATGGGGAATCCCCCTCGCCGCCTTTCTTGAACAACTCCAGAAACATCTCCCGGAATTGTCCTTTTTTCATCCACCAGCGGGGAGCAATGATCTCCTCCTGCGGGGCATCCGCAGAAATACGCATGACCGCCATACCCTCCGGCAGCTGCCGCAGAAAACAACAGAGTTCTTCCGCATATTCATATTCATTGAGCGGAGTCACTTTCTTTTCATGCAGCATGGATGCCATCGCAGTCCCTTTCAGAATCAGAAGATGATGCAGTTTCACTGCTTCAAAGGGAAGAGCTGCTATCTGGCGGGCGGTATAAAGATGATCCTCCCGGGTCTCTCCGGGCAAACCGAGGATCACGTGCGCAGCACAATGGATCTTTCTGGCATGAAGTCTCGTAACCGCATCACGGACACAGGCGAAGTCATGACCGCGCCGGATCAACTCCAATGTCCGGTCAACAGCAGTCTGCACTCCAAGCTCGACCCAGAGTTCATATTGCTGCGAAAGCTCCGCAAGATAATCAATACATTCATCAGAAAGACAATCCGGACGGGTGGCGATCACCACTGCTTTGTAATCTCCGGTGGCGAGAGCCTCCGAATAAAGACGCCGCAATACAGAGACCTCTGCAAATGTATTTGTAAATGCTTGAAAATAAGCAAGATATGGTCCATCAGAACCATATCTTTCACGAACATAATTCCGCCCCGCTTCTGCCTGTTTTGCCAATTCCATGCCGGATGAAAGATGACGTGCCAGAGCACCGTCAGCAGCACAGAAAGCACAACCGCCTGCCCCGTTCACACGGTTGGGGCAGGATAAGCCCAGATCAAACGGGATCCGGTGAAGAACAGTACCGAATTTTTCAGTGAGAAAATCTGTAAAAAACAGGATCCTGTTCATTTTTTATTTCTGCGGCGGCAGGAGTTTCTGGGTTTCATGCAGACGTGCAACAGCGTTTTCAGCTCCGTCTTTGGCGCGGAAAACAGATGTGCCCGCAACCAGCATATTCGCTCCGGCTTCCACAACGACCTTCGCAGTTTCACCGTCGATCCCGCCATCAACTTCAATATGAATACGGGGATTGATCTGATTTGCCATAGCACGCAGTTCCGCGATCTTGGGTACAACTTCACTCATGAAAGACTGTCCGCCGAAACCGGGTTCAACAGACATAACCAGAACCAGGTCGATTTTATCCATCAGGTGGGCAATAGCACTTGCCGGAGTTTTCGGTTTCACAGAAACACCGACAGAAACACCGCTTTCACGGATGGCTGCAATGACTTCCAGCGGATCATCTTCCGATTCGATATGGAAAGTGATATGGTCAGATCCGGCATCCACAAAAGGCTTGATGTATTTGCCCGGATGACTCAACATCAGATGAGTATCAAAAGGCAGTGAGGAATTTTTGCGGAGCGAAGCGATCAACGGCGGTCCCATAGTCAGATTGGGCACAAAATGACCATCCATCACGTCCAGATGCAGAAGATCGGATCCGGCTTCTTCAATACGTTTGACTTCGTCTGCGAGATGAGCAAAATCAGCGGCAAGCAGAGAGGGTGCCACGAGGATTCTGCGGGAATCAAATTCGGAAAGTAATTTTTTCATGAGTTTTTCTCCTTGTTATGTTTCCGGTTGCAATCCAGCCAGCGACGATGCGGCCAAAGCCACTGTTCAGGATATTTCCGCAAACACTCTTCAATCTGATTTGAATAAAGCTGAGCAAGAGCTTGAATATCCTTTTCCTTGTCGCCGGTCGGAGTATAATGAACAGGACCGCATCCTGTAATCTTAAATTTGAAATCATCTTCTTTCCGGATCGCAACCCAACAAATCAATTTGACTTTTGTCTTGAGATTCAGCAAGGCAGGTGTCATGTGAGCACGGGCAGGATGTCCGCAGAATTCAATTTCAACCCCCTCCTGCCGGACAGCATGCTGGTCTGCCACGATCGCAATGGATTCACCATGCAGCAACGCAGTCAGAAGCGGGCGAACCCCTTTCTCTTTGGAAAATGTCGTGTGATCAAAGACCGCACGACGGGAATAAAAAAAGTTTCCGATCAACTCATTTTCCAGCGGACGCATGATTGAAACCAGCGGAATTCCGGAAAGAAGTGAATACGCTGAACCGGCAAGTTCCCAGTTCCCGAGATGACCTGTTGCAAGAATCACATTTTCATTTTTTTCCGATGTGGAAAAAGCAAGCCATTCCGGATCCGCTTCCATGTCCAACTCATAATAATCACGGAAATTTTCCCGTGTCACCAAACGGGATGCTGTCACCACATCCACAAAAACTTTCAGAATATGCTGGAAATTCTTTTTTGCCAGTTCCTTCGCCCCCGCAAGATCTGTCCGGATCCCACTGTGAAGAATATGCGAAATCGCACGGTTGCGATGCTTGAAATCACAGTAATATACCAATAAACCGATCTTATTGGCAAGAGCATAGCAGGTCTTGACTTCCAATGACTGCATGATCTTCACTCCCAGCATCAGAATCGCATATTCCACTTTTTTGAGCCACATGGGCTTTTTCCATTTTTTTCTTTCTGACATCATAACACCTTTATTATTGTATTTTTATCAATAGTTTATCTCAGAGACATCCCGATGATCCCCAGCGTAACCGCCGCCAGACCGATGATCTCGATCTTTGACAGCTTTTCACGCAGAATACACAAACTGTAAACGGAAAAACCGATCAGACTGATCCCGATCGCCACCGGATACCCCAGCCCCCCGCAACCGGCAGCCGCAAGAAGATCCACTCCGCGAATAAACAAAAGAATACTGCTCAAAACAGCAATCCCTGCCGTAATTACCGATATGTACCAGGTCTGTTTCGTAACTTTGAACTCATGACGTTTCAGAAGTCCCGGCAGCGTTACAATACAAAAAGCAATGATCGTTCCCATACTGACCGTCATCACACGAAACGCACTCCCAGCCTCCGACGCCCCCTCAATAAAAGAGGGAAGCCCAACCAAACACTGGGTGATAGCCAGAAAAAACATCCCCGCCAAGGAAAAAAACAACCAGGCAAATCCATGCGGGTTCTGTCCCACATCTGCTCCTTTTTTATTTTTCAAACCAGAAAGAATCACGCCGGATACAGTCAAAAGCAAACTGCACCAACTGATAAAAGAAGCTTTTTCGTTAAACATGAAAACGCCCATCAGAAATGTTCCGATCATTCCCGATTGCACAATCCCCCAAACCAATCCGTTGGGACCGCGTTTCATCGCTGCTTCTGTCAGCAGAAATGTAAAATAGTTCCCGATACCGCCAATAAAACAGATAATCATAACGATCAGATAGATTCGGAGAGAACATCTGAAGCCGTCCAGAAAATACATGATGGCAAAGGAAACCGGAACCAGTATCGAACACGAAACCAACTGCACGATATTATAACTGACTCCGCGTTTGGCACACACACTGACCACGATCCCGGAGCCGATCCAGCAGATCCCCGCCAAACAAATTAAAAGAAAACCAAGCCACATTTCTTTCTAAAACCCTTACACAAAAATATTTCAGTCCGTTACAGAAAAAAATATCCGCATATTATAGCATCCCATTGACATTTTTCCAGTTCCCCAAAAAGAAGATTTACGGAAAAATAACAACAAACACACATGCACTCTCTTATTTCAGAGACATCCCGATGATCCCCAGCGTAACCGCCGCCAGACCAATGATCTCGATCTTTGACAGCTTTTCACGCAGAATACACAAACTGTAAACGGAAAAACCAACCAGACATACTCCGATCGCAACCGGATATCCCAACCCACCGCAACCAGCAGCCGCAAGACGGTCAACACCGTAAACAAAAAAGAATATACTTGCAAAAATCGAAATCAAAACCGTAAGAATTGTCATTGTCCAAGTCCCTTTGACAATATAAAATTCATGTTTTTTCAGCAATGCCGGAAGTGTCGTCGCAGAAAAAGCAAGAACTGCTCCGGCACTGAGACCCAATAAACGAATCGCACTCCCCGCATCCGTTCCCCCTTTCATAAAAGAGGGAAAAACAACCGTACACTGCGTAAAAGCTACACAAACCATTGCCGCAATGGAAAACCATAACCATGCTAAACCGCTGCTTTTTACAGCATCTTCAGGTTTGTTTTCCTTTTTTAATCCGGAAAGAATCACTCCCGCAAGAACAATAAAAAGAAAAAGCCAACTGCACCATGACGCTTTTTCGCCAAAACAGAAAACTCCCATCAAAAATGTTCCAATCATACCAGCCTGCATGATCCCCCAGACAAGCCCATTGGGACCGCGCTTCATCGCTGCTTCTGTCAATAAAAATGTAAAATAATTCCCGATACCGCCAATGAAACAGAATCCCAGAACAGTCAGATAAATCTCTCTGTCACAGTTGAAGCCCCCCTGAAAAAAAGCAAAAATCAAGCAGACAGGAACCAGAATCAAGTTTGACAACATTTGCACGATAGTATAGTTGATCCCGCGCTTGGCACACATACTGACCACGATCCCGGTCCCGATCCAGCATATCCCCGCAAGACTGACTAAAAGAAAACCCAACCACATAAAAAAATTCCCTCCTGTTTTAAAAAGAAAACATTATTTCCATCAAAAAAATAAATATCCATATATTATAGCATATTATTGCTCTTTTTTCCAATTCCAAAGAAGAATTCCGGAAAAAAAACAACAGTTTCCCCACACCCGCACACTCTTATCTCATAGACATCCCGATGATCCCCAGTATGATCGACAACAAACCAATGAGCTCTGCTTTTGCAAGTTTTTCACGCAGAATACACAAACTGTAAACAGAGAAACCGATCAGACATACTCCGATCGCAACCGGATACCCCAGACCGCCGCATCCACCCGACGCAAGAAGATCGATCCCGTGAAAGAAAAAGATCAAATTGGCAAATACAGTGATCAATGCAACGATCCCTGAAAAAAAACAGGTATATCTTGTAACACAAAACTCATGCCGCTTGAGAAGTCCAGGCAGCGTTACCACCACAAAAGCTGCAATCGTTCCCGAACTGATCGCTATCTGACGGAAAGCGCCACCCGTATCCGAACCTCCCGGAAGAAAGGACGGCAAGGCAATAAAACAATGGGTCAAAGCCACAAAAAACATCGCCGCCAAAGATAAAAACAACCAGGCAAATCCCTGCGGTTTCTCTCCGGTTTCAACTCCTTTTTTCTTTTTCAAGCCGGAAAGAATCAAACCTGATACCGTCAGAAACAGACTGAACCAACCGATACAAGAAGCTTTTTCACCAAACCCGAAAACTCCCATCAGAAACGTTCCGATCAGCCCCGATTGCATGATCCCCCAAACCAATCCGTTCGGTCCGCGTTTCATCGCCGCTTCCGCAAGAAGATAGTTGAAATAGTTACAAACTCCCCCCGCAAAACAGGCGGCAAATACAAGCAGACAGGTCTTCGGGGAAGATTTCAAGCCACCTTGCAGAAACAGCCAGACAAAAGCAACCGGAATCAGAATCAAACCTGAAATCAACTGCACAATATTATAGTTGACCCCGCGTTTGGCTGACGTACTGACTACGATCCCCGTTCCAACCCAGCAGATTCCCGCAAGACTGACTAAAAGAAAACCCAACCACATTCAGAAAGCTCCTTTTCCTAAAAATAAATCTTTATTTCCATGCGGAGAAATAAATATCCCCGTATTATAGCATATTATTGCTCTTTTTTCCAATTCAAAGGAAAAGAAATCCCTGAAAATACAACTTGTTTTTTAACAGAATACGGATATATTACATGATCAGTGATGCAAACCGTAAAGTAAAGGAGAACATTCATGGGAAAAACAACAGCGCAAAAGATTTTCGCAGCACATTTGATTGACACCCCGACCGAAGGTGTTTCCGTGCTTTCCCTCGACAGAGTTTTCTGCCACGAAATTACAACCCCCATTGCGATTAATGATCTTGTATCCAGAGGAAAAGACCGTGTGTTCGATGCCTCCAAGATCAAAGCCGTGATCGACCATGTAACCCCGGCAAAAGATTCTAAAACAGCAGAACAGGGCAAGACCCTCCGTGACTGGGCACGCCGCCACAATATCAAAGATTTCTTTGATGTCGGTGCCAATGGCGTATGCCATGCGATCTTCCCCGAAAAAGGATTTGTCAGACCCGGATATACTGTCATCATGGGCGACTCCCATACCTGCACTCACGGTGCATTCGGTGCATTCGCAGCAGGTGTCGGAACCACTGACCTGGAAGTGGGGATCCTCAAAGGTGTCTGCACCATGCGCTCTCCGGATACCATCCGGATCCGCGTCACAGGAGAACTCCGCGAAGGCGTATATGCCAAAGACCTGATCCTCGGGATCATCGGTCAGCTCTCCGTAAACGGTGCAACTGATAAAGTCATCGAATTCGCCGGACCTGTCGTTGAAAAAATGGGTATGGATGCCCGTATGACTCTCTGCAACATGGCGATCGAAGCCGGTGCCACCTGCGGGATCTGTTATCCGGATATGACAACCGTTGAATATCTCTGGGATTTCATCAAAGACGAATTTCCCTCCAAAGAAGCCGCGCTGGCAGATTATTCCAAATGGCTGCCCGATGCCGATGCAGAATATTGGAAAGATATCGAATTCAACGCTTCCGAACTCGAACCCATGGTCACTTTCAATTACAAACCCGATCAGGTCAAACCGGTACGGGAAATGGAAGGAACTCCGGTTCATCAGATCTATATCGGTTCCTGCACCAACGGAAGAATCGAAGACCTGCGGATCGCTGCCTCCATTCTCAAAGGCAAAAAAATCAGCCCCGATGTTCGTGCGATCGTTTCTCCCGCAACTCCCAAAATCTTTGCTCAGGCTTTGGACGAAGGAATCATCAAAATCTTCATGGATGCCGGTTTCTGCGTGACCAATCCCACTTGCGGAGCATGTCTGGGCATGAGCAACGGCGTGCTTGCAAAAGGTGAATCCTGCGCCTCCACCACCAACCGGAACTTCAACGGAAGAATGGGAAAAGGCGGTATGGTTCATCTCATGAGTCCCGCAACCGCAGCTGCAACCGCTATCGACGGACATATCACCAATTCACCCCTGTTCAAAGGCTGAGAAAGGAGCGTTCATTATGAAAAATTTCAGCGGAAAAGTCCTCTTCCTGGATCGTTCTGATATCAATACCGATGAAATCATCCCCGCAAAATATCTGACCGAACTCACCAAAGAAGCTCTCAAACCTTATTGTCTCGAAGATCTCAACCTCGCCGGATTCGATCCCAAAAAAGATGTCGAAGGCAAAAGCGTGATCATCACACGTGCCAACTTCGGATGCGGTTCCTCACGGGAACACGCTCCATGGGTCCTCGAATGTAACGGGATCAATCTGGTCATCGCTGTCAATTTCGCACGCATCTTCCGTCAGAACATGTTCAACTGCGGACTCATGGCTATTCAACTCGCCGATGCCGATATCGATGATATGTTCAAGGAATTCGCAGGCTCTGAAACATCCTGCTCGACCGATATGGAAAAATTCACTTTCACCCTGTCCAACGGAACAAAAGAAAAAGTTTATCCTTTCACCATCGGTCCTTTTGACCTCGAACTTGTCAAAGCCGGCGGCTGGGTGGACTACGCCGACAGCAAATACTGAAAATCCTCAGTTCAGGATCCGGTATGAAAAAAAAGTTGACAATCGGGATCAATACTCTCTTCCGGTCAATCCCCGGAGGAACCAGCTTCGAGTATTCCGTCGATCATTATTATGTCGATGCTATCCTCGAAGCCGGAGGCGTGCCTCTCATGATCCCGACCATGGATCAATATGAATATATTGACACTTTTCTTGACCGGGTGGATGGAATGATCTTTATCGGAGGACAAAAATTTTCCCCGGCTGTATGCACGGAAAAACCCATGTCCCACTTCCAGACCGGACGTATGCGACCGGATTTTGAACTGAAATTGATGAAAGAAACCATCCGCCGGGAGATGCCTGTTCTCGGAATCTGCGGCGGATGTCAACTCCTTTCTCTCGCTTCCGGCGGAAGACTCATCGAACTGCCGGAAAACGGAACCACACATGAAAACCGGGATCATACCGCTACAATCACCGAAAACGGATGGTTTTCACAAATTTCAAAAATCCCCCTTCATAAAGAATTCACTGTCAATTCAAATCATCGTCTGGCTATCGATCCGGAACATCCCGGAAAAGAACTGATCGTTTCCGCTGTTGCCATGGATCAAACAGTGGAAGTCATCGAATGTCCCGATCCCATTATACGACTCGGTGTACAATTCCATCCTGAAAGAATGAACGATGAAAAACGGAATTTCTTCTGGCATTGGCTCGAAATGCTCGCCTGAATACATAAAAAATACAAACTTTTATCCTCTTCCGGTCAAAACTTTCTTTTTCTGATTTGAAAACAGACAATCCCGTGCTATTGTAAGCAAGATTATTTTAAAATTTGAAACGATTTTACAGAAAGGGAGAGATTTATGCCGGATATCGATGTATATTTGTATTTCATGTTGGAACAGCGTGCTTCCGATACGCACATAAGCAGTAACATGCCGGTTGCATACCGTATTGACGGTGAAATGGTCTTTACCGAATCAGAACCGTTGACCAGTGAAGAAATCGAAGCAATGGCATTTGAAATCATGCCCCAGCGTAATATCGATCAGTTCAAACAAATCAATGATACCGACTTGGCATACTCTCTGCCGACAGGAGACCGTTTCCGTGTCAATATCTTCCGCGACTTGAACGGTGTGGGTATCGTCGCCCGACTCATTCCGGCAAATATTCTGACATTTGAACAGCTCAACCTGCCACCGGTCGTCGCCAACCTGTGTACCTTGAACAAAGGTCTGGTGCTGGTTACAGGACCTACCGGTTCCGGGAAATCAACAACCCTCGCCGCCATGGTCGACTATATCAACCGTATCCGAACCGACCATATCATCACCATCGAAGACCCTGTCGAATTCGTGCATAAAAGTAATAAATGCCTTATCAACCACCGCGAAGTCGGACGCCATACCATGAGCTTTGCAAATGCTCTGCGTGCAGCCCTCCGTGAAGACCCGGATATCGTGCTGGTCGGGGAAATGCGTGACTTGGAAACGGTGGAAATCGCTCTGGAAACAGCAGAAACCGGACACCTGGTTTTCGGAACTCTGCATACCACCACTGCCGCCAGTACCGTGGACCGTATCATTCAGCAGTTCCCCGCAAACCGTCAGGCTCAGATCCGTGCCATGCTCGCCGGTTCTCTCAAAGGTGTCGTCGCTCAGACTCTCTGCAAACGTATCGGAAAAGGCCGTATCGCCGCTCTCGAAATCCTCGTCGTCAACTCCGCTGTTTCCAACTTGATCCGTGAAAATAAAATCTTCCAGATCGAATCCGTGCTGCAGACCGGAACAAAACAGGGGATGCGTACTCTCAATACAAGTCTCTTTGAAGTCGTCGAAAAAGGAATCGTCGCTCCCGAAGAAGCCATGTTCCGTGCCATCGACCGTAAAGACCTGCGTAACATGTTTGAAGCACACGGCATCGAAATGGAAGATGAGGAAGATGAGGAAGGCGAAGAGGAAAAAAAACAGTAAGATCAACCACCTTGAAGAGAAAGCAATACTGTCATGGGGGAAACAAAAATAAACCAGAAACATGAAAATCCATTCCTTGTCATTCAGGAAGGATACGGGCAAAGCAGAGAATTTGAATTGGACTGCAATACTGCTGTGATGGGGCGGGAGCCGGAATGTGAGATCTCGATTGCAGACCGGAATGTATCCCGCCGTCATGCCATGTTCAGCCGGGAGCGGGACGGTTTCATCATCAAGGATCTGAGCAGTGCAAACGGGACCTTTGTCAATTCCCAGCCTGTTGTTTCACAACTCCTTAAACATCAGGATATTATTCAGATTGGCGGAGTCATGATGGTATATAACAATCCCGGTACTGTTGAAACCAGTCAATCCGGCAACAGTTGGGGAAATTTTTCAGAAGACAATCTGAATTTTGAGATGCTCCGTCAGGTCATCCGGCAGCTGGAAAGCAATATTGCCACTGTTTTCAAGGGAAATCCGAATGTGATCCGAAACCTGATCGTCTGCCTGCTGGCAGATGGTCATCTCCTGTTGGAAGATGCACCCGGTGTCGGAAAAAGTCTGCTGGCACAAACACTGGCAAAGTCGATCCAATCCCGCTACCGCCGGATCCAATTTACTCCCGATATGCTTCCGTCAGATATCACTGGAACCAATATATACGATGAAATGACGGGAACTTTCCGTTTTCTGCCGGGTCCGATTTTCGGGAATGTGATTCTGGCAGATGAAATCAACCGGACCACTCCGCGAACTCAATCAAGTCTTCTGGAATGTATGTCGGAATCTTCCGTCACAATTGACGGAAAGGCGCATGTTCTGCCGAAACCGTTTTTTGTGATAGCGACCCAGAACCCGGAAGATTATCATGGCACTTATCCGCTGCCGGAACCTCAGCTTGACCGTTTCACAATGTGTCTGAATATCGGTTATCCGAGTCCACAGGCAGAATTGGAAATTTTGGATTCTCAGCTCGCATCCCATCCGCTGAACAGTATCTCCTACGTCATCAAGAGCAATGACGTCGTATATTGTCAGGCACTGATCCGTAAAGTCAAAGTTTCCCCGCAGATCAAAGATTATATTGTCCGGATCGCAAATGCCACACGGGAACATCCCGCTCTGGTCAATGGTTGCAGCCCGCGTGCTTCGCTGGCTGTCATGCGCAGCTGCCAGAGCCTTGCCGCCTACAACGGCAGAGACTATGTCACCCCAAAAGATGTCAGAGAAATGCTGAACCTTGTCCTCGCACACCGTTTGCGTCTGAAGCTCCGCAGCCGGACAGAATGGAAAAGTGTGGAACAGGTCCTTGATACCATTGTCAACTCCATCAAACTGAAAAACGAGGATCCTGTCTGATGTTTCCCCGTCCGACTCCCGGAGGGCTTCTTTTCCTGATCATTACTGCCGTTTCTGTTGGAGTGGCTCTGATGAATGTGGGATTGATCACGGCTCTGACTGCATCTGTTTTCTGTGCTGTCACCATTTCCAGTTTCCTGATGTCTTTCTTTTCCACTGCCGGAATTTCACTCCGCCGCGAAAATATGCCGGATGGAAAATCTATGGAAAAAGTTGTTCTGCCGCTCGTTATCACCAATCACCTGCCATGGTTTCGTCAATCTTTGATTCTGACGGAACAAATTCCCTTTGTGACGGAAAAAGTGACGGCGTGGGAGATTCCCTCTCTGCCGCCGAAAGGATCTGTCACCTTACAGCGGGAAACGGTCAGTTGCCGCAGAGGACATTTCTGTTTGCGGAAGATCCGGATTTCCGGCGGGGATCCGTGCGGCATCTTCAAGACTGTCAAAGTCTTCAAATGTCCCGGAGAGATCAGCATCGTGCCGAAAACAGTTCTGCTTTCCTCTTTTCCATACGCCTGCACCAGCGGTCATTCTGTCAACAGGGAAGGCAGATCTCTGGGACATGTGGGACAGGGCAATGACTTTTTCGGAATCCGTCCGTACCGTGCCGGAGATGAGATGCGTTTTGTGCATTGGCGGTTGAGTGCCTCCAAAAACCAGTTGATGGTGCGGGAGTTTGAAGCGGCGGCAGTGGATAAGATCGTATTGATCCTGGATACCACGCTTGCCGCAGTGGGCAATGATCCGGTCGAAAACAATTTTGAAAAACTCATCACGCTTGCCGCCTCTGTGACGGAATATCTTTCGTCACGGTATTGTCACCTGACTTTTATCACCCGTCATGACGGAGAAATCTTTCAAACCAGCGGAGATGCGGCAGGGATACGCACAAAAATACAGGAAATTCTGACGGAAATCGTTCCGTCAAAAGGGCAGGTGGAAACTTTGATCGGAGAGATTCTGGAAACCTTATCCCCCGGCACAGTGGTCTGTTTTCTGGGAATGACGGACTCCGTCAAACTCCGTCAGATGCTCTCTCTGCTGGAAGATCAACAGATCGTTCTGCAATGGATCCACGCTCCGAAAGATTGTTTTCCTTATATAATTGATGATGAAGAACTTGTATTCTGTTTACCGCAGGAAACCAGAAAAACAGGCGAAATCAAACCGCTTCTTTTGACCTGTCAAACCGATCTTGAAGGAATTTTCAACGATGAAGAAGCGGTCTGACACCCTTTCCAAAACGATCATAACGAATCGTTCCCGGATGCTCCGTTCTCCGCGGCACAGCCGTTTTCACTGGTTATTTGCGCTTCTTTTTCTTCTGACGTCAGGGGGAGCATTGTGGCAGCACAGCGATCCGCGTTTTACATTTCTATTGATGATTCTTGTTTTTCCGTGTGCGGCAATGGTTTATGTACCATACCGCTGCTTTAACTCATGGGCAAGGATCATTTTGAATGCATTGATTTTTGCAATGGCAGTTACGTGGGGAGTCTTCCGGCTCAAAAATACTCTGCCGGATTTGGTCATGGTGGAAATCCTGAGCGGAGCAGCACTTGTATTTCTGATGGGCGGGAAAATAAAAGATTACTGTTATCTTTTTTTCATTTCTCTTTTTCTGTTGATCTATGGCTCCCTGATCCCGCGGATGACTTTTCTCTACATGGAAACAGCATCGCTTCTGCTGTTTCTGTTTCTCGCCTGGAATCTGCGGAAAGAAAACTTTGCGGGCAAGCCGGTCATACGGGAAAGAAAATCTTTGAAGATCGATCTGGTGCGTATCATGATCCATCTTTTCCTGACACTCTTTCTGTTTTGGAACATCTTTTCTCTGATGCCTCTGGAAAACAATGATCTTCCGGGATTGTTTGAAACCTCTTTTCTGACGAACCGTGATTCTGCTCTGCCGCCGGATATTCAGAAGTGGCTGAATCCGGTCAGATTGAAAACTTCTCCGGATGGGAAATTTGAAAAGCCTGCGGAAAAAACCGTACACACGATCGACAGCAAAGGGACTCCTGTCAAGAGTGATAAACCTGCTGATACTAAGAATTTTATAGATGGTGACGGGGGAGGATCTTCGCAAGGACAGGATCTTGTATTTCATGTTCAAACACCGGTAACGACCTATCATTTGGCACGACTGTATGATATTTACGACGGAACGAAATGGAAAGCCGGAAAAGAATTGATGCGTGCCCGTTATTATAAAGTCACATCTGAAAAAGAACCTGTGGAACAGATGATTGCTCAGAAATATTATCTGCTCAAAAATATTTCCACCTCTCTCTATTCCGGATTCAGGCTGATCGGATTCACTCCATCGAATGAAAATTATACCAATATACTCCGTAATTTCACCATGACTTTCTATGGGATCCGGCAGAAAAAAAAGATTCAGCAAATGCCCTTTATCTATACGGCAGATGTGTCGCTTCCGCTGTTGGATGATCCCGAAAAACTCTTGAAAAAGGAGGATCAGGGATCCGGCGGAAAGAAAAAGAATCTCTACCGGAAATGGAGAGATCCATTATCACCTGCCCATTATT
This sequence comes from Lentisphaeria bacterium, assembly GCA_017646015.1. Lineage (GTDB taxonomy): Bacteria > Verrucomicrobiota > Lentisphaeria > Victivallales > UBA1829 > SIG94. The sequence goes on along the minus strand of JAGCNI010000009.1, from coordinate 23,583 downwards.
GCAAACTGCCCAAAGGAAAAATCTCCAAAAGAGTTCTTTCACTGGCAAAAAGGATTACAGAAAAAGCGGGGACACCGTATGCCAAAGCGATTGCCTTGCGGGATCATCTGCGGAATAATTACAAATACAAACTGGATGCTGCCCCGCTCCCCAAAGGACGCGAATGTGTGGATTATTTTCTGTTTGAATTGAAAGAAGGTCATTGTGAATATTACGCTGCGGCATTGGCTGTTATGGCACGATCTGTCGGTCTGCCCGCCCGGGTAGCCACCGGATTTTCTCCCGGCAACTATAACACATTGAACAACAAATATGAAGTCTATGAATATCATGCCCATGCGTGGACACAGATTTTTATTGACAATGCCGGCTGGCTGACAATGGATGGTACGCCACCCTCTTCTGTCCGTTCTGAAACCAAACCTGCCGGGATCGGACAACTGCGGGATCCATTCGGGGATGAATGGAAAGTCACTCCCCCTGAACTCACCCGGAAAACACAGGATCTTTTACGGAAAAAAATTCTGGAACAGGAAGAGAAACGGAAAGAAATCAATCCCATTGATCAGGCATTGATCCATGCGGTCGTGACAGAAGAGAAAGTGCGTGAAAATGTAAAAAATCAATACCGGAAAACAGTGAAAAAGATAGACCGTCAGAAAAAGGAAGGCGGATTTCTTTACAAACTGAAAATGCTCTACCGGAAAATCGTTGATCAATTCAAAAATATCGTTGCCGGGATATACGATCTTGTTTTTTCAACCTGGCTGTTACTGATCCTGACCGGATCGCTGCTCTATTCTCTGTATAAGTTCGGAACCATTCTTTTCTGCGCCCGGAAACAAAAACGCAAACTTTCTCTGGCAGAAAAGTTTTACAGGAAAGCGGAGGAGAAAGAGAAAAGTTCTCCGCGGGATTCTGTACTTTTCTCTTACCGTGCAATTATTTTGTATCTGGAACTCCTCGGGCTGGAACGGAAAGGGAATCCGGAATTGACAGAATATGCAGAAATGTTATCCTTTGAGAACAGTCTTCTCGGGGAAAAAACCAGAGCTGTATTTCTGTTGTTCTACAAAGCGGAATACAGCAGCAGAGAGATCACGGAACAGGAGTCCGGCATGGCACTGGAAGTATTGAAATATACAACAGACCTCTTTCATGAGCGATATATACGAAAAAAAAGTGAACTTTGATTTGCGAAACGCTTTTATACCGTGTATATTCCTGAATCAAGAAGATCAACAACAATATTGAACAAGGATATGAATTTATGAAACAGAAACTTTTACTTTTGGGTGCGGTTTTTTTCGGAGTGCTTGCATTTATGTTCACTTTTCATCAGATCAATATAGAAAAATCGAAGATCCACGGAGAGGCACAGGATGTCTATCTGATTCAGGTGACACGCGATCTGGGTGAAAACGAAAAGATCACAGAAGATGCGATCCGGGAGATCAAGATCAAACGTTTCAGCAAAGAAGCCATGGGCAGAGAAATTGAATATGACCGCCGGAATATGGTGATCGGCAGAGAAGTAAGATCTCTGATCCCCGCCGGAACCATTCTGCAATGGACAGATTTGAAGACCTCTTTCTCCTCCGGCAGAAGCGGACTTACAGCACAGATCCGTCCCGGATACCGTGCAATTTCGATCCCGGTCGATGCAACCAGTTCTGTCACAGGGCTGGTGCAGCCGAACAATTATGTTGACCTGATCGGAACATTCCGTTTTCCGGATGCCAAAGGAGACAGTTCTCTGGATACAACTACGCTCACGATCCTTCAGCGTGTCCGTGTGATCGCCACCGGCACGGATATGGGCTTGCTTTCCGGAAACGGAACATACAACACCCGTTCCAGCGGATACAGCACTGTAACACTTGAATTGACTCCGAAAGAAGTGGAAATGATCATTTTTGCCACACAGAAAGGACGGATCCATCTGAGTCTCCGCAACTATGAAGAGTCAGCCATCACCAGAAAACTGCAGAATGTCAACTGGAATTACCTTCAGAAGAATATCGAAAAATACAATATGGAACGTGAAAGCATGATGCGGCAGGGCCGCTGAAATGCAGCAGGAGTTCGGAATATGTATGAAATAACCATCCATTCCGGTAATGATGTTCCGGCGGAAGGGAAACTGATTCCCGGAACTTACCGTGTCGGAACCAGTCCGGCATGTCATATCCAGCTCAGCGGAGAGGGAATCGCTCCGCGGCATTGTCAATTCATTATTTCTGAATACGGATTGAAAATACAGGCTTTCGATCCTGTGCGTTTTCCACTTTATCTGGATGGACAGCCGCTCGGAGAGGAACTGACGGATGCCGAGGCGGGTTCAAGAATCCGTCTCGGTGATATCATTATCTCGCTGGACGGGGAAAATGGTTGTGCCCGGAAAAAGAAAAATGAATCGGTTCCACAACCGGAAACTGTTGTATCTGAAAATCTGTTGCAAAAGAAAGAAACCAATATTTCCGGAGTCTCTGTTCTGCAAATCTCCGGGGTTCCGTTTGAACACCGTCCGCTGTTGCAGGAGATCAAAAAACGGGCGCATGAAGAATTGATCAAACGTCTTGATCTGAAACGGCTTGCGATGTCCGGAGTTTCGGAAGCGGCATTGAATGAAAAGGCGCGTCATACGATTCGTGAGATCGTGAATGAGATATCCATTCAACTGCCGGAACAGATCACGTTGCAGCTGATTGAAAAAGAACTGGTGGATGAAGCGATCGGACTGGGTCCGTTGGAAACGTTGCTTGCCATGCCGGAAATCACCGAAGTCATGGTCAACGGTCCGGACAGGATCTATGTGGAATACAAAGGGAAATTGCATCTGACAGACCTTGCGTTTGCAGACAATTATCAGGTTCTGGCGGCAATTGAGCGGATCGTTTCCCCTCTGGGAAGACGTATTGATGAAAGTTCGCCCATGGTGGATGCCCGTTTGAAAGATGGATCCCGTGTGAATGCGATCATTCCGCCGTTGTCTCTGGTGGGACCCTCTATTACGATCCGTAAATTTTCCAAGACACCGTTGCAGATTCCGGATTTGATCCGTTTCGGTTCGATTTCGCAGCAGATCGCAGATTTTCTGGATATCTGCGTAAAATTGCGGAAAAATATTATTATTTCCGGTGGAACCGGTTCCGGGAAAACGACTCTGTTGAATATTCTCAGCGGTTTTCTTCCTGATACGGAACGGATCCTGACGATCGAAGATGCAGCGGAACTTCAACTGCGTCAGGATCATGTGGTGCGTTTGGAAGCCCGTCCTGCCAATATTGAAGGAAAAGGCGAAATCAATATCCGTGATCTGGTACGCAATGCGTTGCGTATGAGACCGGACCGGATCGTGATCGGGGAATGTCGAGGCGGAGAAGCTCTTGACATGCTGCAGGCGATGAACACAGGGCATGACGGTTCTCTGACAACGATCCATGCAAACTCACCGCGGGATTGTCTTTCCCGTCTTGAAACACTGGTTTTGATGGCAGGATTCGATCTGCCGCTGCGTGCGATCCGTGAACAGATTGCCTCTGCGATTGCGATCATTGTGCAGATTTCCCGCGAAAAAGACGGTTCCCGCAAGGTGACACATGTCAGTGAGATCACCAAGATGGAAGGCGAGATCATTACGATGCAGGAACTTTTTGTATTTCATCAGGATGGCTGGACCGGGGATGGCAAAATGCGTGGACGCTATGTTCCCACGGGCAGTATTCCTACCTTTATGGATGATGTAAAACGTGCGGGTTTGAATCTGGATATATCCATGTTCACACCTCCGGAAGATCTGAAAGGAGTATTACGATGAAATTTGCTTTACTGGCAGCTTTCTGTGCGGGACTTGCGGTGATTTTTGCGACCTATACGATCGTATATTTTGTGCAGCTTTTTTCAAACCGTTACAAAGAGAAATATATCCGTGAAACAGCAATCGAAGCGGATGATATTCTGCTGACCATGTCCCCTGCCAGAATTCTGGATCTGAGTCTGGCAATCGCAGCGGCAGGAGGTTTTCTTGCTGTGATCACACTCGGGATCATTACAAAAGAACTCTCTGTTTCCCGGATCATCCTTGTGGGCTTGCTCGGAGCGATCGCATTTTTTCCCCTGCCGCGGATCTATCTGCGTTATCTGAAAAAACAGCGGCTCAAAAAATTCAATGAACAGTTGGAAGATGCGTTGCTTTCCATCAGCAGTTCATTGAAAGCGGGATTCAGTATCAATCAGGCGTTGGAAGTGATTGCAAGTGAAAACCGGAAACCGATTTCAGTAGAATTCAGTCTGCTGATCCAGGAATTGCGCCTGGGAGTTTCTTTGGATGAAGCTCTCAATAAAATGTCCAACCGTCTGCAGTGTCAGGACTTTGAACTGGTGGCTGTTTCGATCATGACAGCCCGTCAAACGGGAGGCGAATTGACTGCCACGCTGGAACGTCTTGCAGCTGTGATCCGGGAACGAGTCCGCATTACCGGCAGGATCCGTGCGTTGACAGCACAGGGAAGGATGCAGGCGGTCATCATCGGTCTGATGCCGTTGGCGTTGTTTCTGGCGATGATGAATATTGCTCCGGATATGATGAATGCTTTTTTCAAGACTGTTCCGGGGATATTGTGTCTGATTGCTGTGATCATTCTTGATATAACCGGTTTTCTTGTGATCCGGAAGATCACCACGATCGATATTTGAGGAGGAGCTGTTATGTTTACGATTCTTGCATCTTTCTGTATGGGCGGAGCGGTATTCTGTCTTTTCATGCTTCTTGCTGATCTTCTGGGAAAAGTGGAAGTTGATACACCTCCGGAAGAGTTGGAGATCCGCAAACTGCCGTTGATTTTCCGGATCTGTCTGCCGCTGGCAGGGAATTTCACTTTCATCACGAAAAAAGAATTTCTGAATATATCCCGCCGGAACACGGCAGAAATGATCCAGAGTGCCGGATTTGATCAAACATTGAGTGTGGATCAATTTTACGGGATCCGGATCATGCTTGGGATCCTGGGCGGACTTTTTCTGATTCTGGTTACTGCCGGAGGCAAACCGCTGCCGGGGATATTGTTTTTTCTTGTGATGATCCTTTATCCGACGACCTGGTTGAAAAAAACGATCCGGCTCCGGCATCTTTCCATTCTCAAGGCACTGCCGAATGTATTGGATCTTTTGACATTATCGGTGGAGGCGGGGAAAGATTTTCTGACATCACTGCGTGATATTCTTGCAAGACGTCCGGAGGATATCCTGGGCAGTGAATTGAAACGGACTCTGCATGAGATCCAACTCGGGAAACAGCGTCAGACAGCCTTGCGCGATCTTTCAGAACGTCTGCATCATCCGGAACTGACCTCTGTGATCAACGCCATTGTTCAGGCGGATGAACTGGGAGTCGGGATCGGTCAGCTTCTGCGGATCCAGGGGGATCAGCTGCGGCAGAAACGTTTTGCCCGGGCTGAAACACTGGCAAATGAAGCTCCAGTCAAAATTCTTTTCCCGGTGGTATTGTTTATTTTCCCATCTGTTTTTATCATTCTGATCGCCCCGATCCTGTATCAGGCAATGCAAACTCTTTCCGTGTGATCGCAGTATGATGTTTTCCGTATTCAACAAGACAAAACAGGAAACTGTTGCTTTGCGCGGATTTTTTCCGGAAAGTTTTTCAGACCGTTTACGGGGGATGATCGGGCGGGATTTTTCTGCTTTTGACGGGATGATTTTTGACCGCTGTAACGCGATCCATACTTTTTTCATGAGCATCCCTTTGGACATCATTTTTCTCTCCAAAGAGAAGAAAGTGCTGAAAACTGTTACAAATTTTTCTCCATGGATGCCATTTCTCTATTGCAAAAATGCCTATTATGTGATAGAGTTACCGGTTGGAAAAATAATGACTTCAAAAACAGCGGAAAATGATTTATTTGAATGGTGTCCGGAATTTTCTGCGGAAAGAGAGGAAACTGTATGAATCTTTATTTTTTGAATGGGAATAAAAAAGGAGAACACTGGAAACTGGTTCCTCCGGGAATCTGTATCGGACGTGAGGAAGATAATGATATTCAACTTCTCACACCGGGGATCTCCCGTTATCATGTAAAAATCGACTACAATACAGCGGAAAAGATTTGGCAGATCTGTGATCTCGGCAGTACCAACGGAACCAAGATCAACGGTGTGAAGATCACAACTCCGCAGAAATTGAAAAAAGGCGATGAGATCCAGATCGGGGAACAGGTCATATTATTTGATGAAAGTTTCATGGAAACCAAAAATGCCCCGGCAACAGTTGTTTCTCCTGTTGCATCACCTTTGAAGATCAAAGAACTTGAAAAACCAGGCAAAAGCACTCAGCAGATTCCTGTCAATACCAATATTTTCGGCGGAAAAAAGGAAGAACCTTCCACCTCTGCGGAAGAACCTTCCAGCCGGAAAAAAATTGCCAATCTGTTGTTTGCCCTGCTGGTTACGATCCTTGCATGCGGCAGTTTGCTGATCTTTGGCATGTTGAATAATCCGCCGGAAAAAAATAAAAACAGCAATGCCGGCAAACAGATCAATATACCATTTCTTCTGGTCTATGAAAAACAACAGATCTCCAAAGACAATGTATTCCGTTTTTATGTCCGGATCGAAAATAACGGAGTCATATTCAAATTGGATGACCTGAAAGGACGCCGTCATTTTTCCAAAGGGATCGGTGAACTTGAAAAAGATATTCTCAAACGTCTTGTGGATGCTGTTAAAGATACGAACTTTATGAATATCAAGAATGAGCCGCCGGGAAAACCCGATGGAGATGTGGATGAAATCCGTTCCATGACCATTTGTTACAATACCAATCTGAATAATATCATCATTCAGAATACATATCCGCCCACCTCTTTTGAACAGATAGAACATGCCATCGAAAGTTTTGCAGAGGATCACGGGCTGAAAACGATCGCTCTTTCTGAAAAAGAGATGCTTGAAGAAGCGGAACGTTCTTTTGTTACAGCGGAAGAGTTGTTTCAAAATTATCAGGCGCGCCCGGAAAATCTGCGGAATGCAATCATGCGTTACAAGATCACAGTGGATTTTCTGGAACAGTTTGATCCGAAGCCGCGCAACTATGATATTGCAAAACGGAAATTGAATGAAGCGGAAAATCTGCGGCAGAAAATGATCAAAGATATCCGTTTCAATGCCAATCTTTATTTACAGAAAAAACAATATGCTGAAGCGATCAGTGAATGCAGCAGACTGTTGATGATGCTGGATCCGGAAGAAGCTTTGTATTCCAAGATCAGAGATAATAAAATCGCGCTGGAACGTCTTCTTTCAAACCAAAATAAAAAAGGACGGAGGAGATAACTTATGAACAAATCTGTATTGATGCGTTTTTTCTTTGCGGCAGCTGTTGTTTTTCTACTTCTGCCGACTGTTTCCTGTAAGAAAAAAGCGGTGATCCAAAAACCGGTCATTGCGATTGATACGATTCCTGAAAAAGCAGATATCGAAATCATCGGATATGATATTTTCACTCCTGCTCCGGTCAGTTTCCGCCTTCCGCCCGGAAGCTATATCGTCAAAGTCTCCAAGGAAAAATATGAACCTTTATGGCAGAAAATCGAAGTCAAACAGGGAAACAATCAAAAGATCAAATTTGAACTTGCACCTGAAACATCCTCTGTTATGATCGTGACAGAACCGGAACAGGCAACAGTACGTTTTCAAGGGAAAGAACTGGGATCCACCCCGGTTGTCATACGGGATCTGCCGCACGGGGAATATACAGCAGAAATATACCGTCACGGTTATACCCGTAAAACAGTTTCCTGGAAAATTGATTCTTCTGTTCCGAAACTGGTGAAAACAGATATCACTTCCAATCAGGGAACACTCAATATAACAACGATTCCGGACCATGTTGATATTTATGTGAATAACAAAAAAACCGGCATAACTCCTTTCAAAGAACAGTTGGAAGAAGGAAGACATACCATTGAATTCCGCAAAGAGGGTTATCTTCCTCTGACCCGTATCGTACAGATCAAACGGGGAGAGACCACTTTTCTGAGAAAACAGATTCTGGAAGTGAAACCCGGAAATATCAGAATTTCCTCCAGACCTTCCGGGGCAAAAATCCTGATCGGCAATAAACATTATGGAGATACTCCGCTCAAATTGGAAAATCTCACACCCGGGATCTATACGATCCGTCTTGAAAAAACAGGATTTGATCCGGCGGTACGCACTTTGAATCTGCCCGCAGGCGGGAATTTGGATATCACCATGAATCTGGACAGTAATACCGGCGGTGTGGATATTGTGACACAACCTTCCGGAGTCACTCTGTATCTGGATGGAAAAATGATCGGTATCACTGAACCGGATAAGACCAATCCCGGTACATCCAAGATCTTCAAGGTCAAAAATCTCAGTATCGGTTCTCACGTTTTGAAAATCACGCACAAACGCGGCAGACCCAACAGCAAAGTGGTCAAGTTCAATGTAAATAAAGGGGAAACAGTCCGTTTGAATAATCTTTCTTTGTGGATCCCCAATGCCATTATTACCCGGAAAGATGGAAATACTGAAACCGGAAAAATCATTCAGACACTTTCTGATTCGTATCTTTTTGAACCTCAGCCGGGCGTGAAATACACGATCCGGAAGAGTCAGATCAGTGAAGTAAAATTTTTGAAAATCGTTGAATAATAACACACAGGAACTTGATAAAAATGATATTGAAAGCTGGACTCGGTTTTATTTTTCTCTTTTTTCTGTTCACAGCAGGAATGTTTTTGCGAATGAACGAAAAGAATCTCTCTTTCTGGGAAAAACTGCCCAGAAATAAAACAGCCGGAGGAATCACGGGATTACTGGCATTACTGGCATTTATTCCGAATGTAAAACCTCTTTTTTCTCCGGAAGAGAATCTGTATTGGTTGATTCCGGCGGCAGTTATCCTTACAGCTCTGTGCTATCGGTATCTGGATCATCTTTTTGCGAGATCCTCAGCCGGGGCAATGATCCTGTTGGTCCACGCCATGCTTTCAGAAACTTTCACAGCCAATCTTAAATACAGTGGATTTTTTGCTGCATTATCTTTGATTGCAGGAACTTATGCTATCTTTATCGGGGGAAAACCTTATTGGCTCCGTGATTCATTCCGTGCCATGTGTCATTCTTTCCGCTGGCGTCTTCTCGGAAGTGTTTTTTCGATCCTGTGGTCAATTTCCGCATTGATCCTGTTGATCCAACTGATAGGAAAAAAGTAATATGATAATTTCTGATCCTTCTGAATCTTCTTTCGTTTTCATTCAGGAATGTTTGAAAAAAGATCCGGCGGAGTTCATTGAAAAAATGAAGATGCTGGGAGATTTTCTGTACGAAACAAACCAAAATCTGAATCTTACAGCGATCAAAGAAGACGGTTTCTGGAGCCGTCATGTGGCTGATTCTCTTTCCGTTTGCCGTTATTTTCCGGAAATCTTCACTTCTGAAATGCAATTATGCGATCTCGGATGCGGTGCAGGTTTTCCATCCCTTGTACTGGCAGCCGCTTTTCCGGAAGTAAGGATCACTTCCATTGATTCCACACGCAAGAAAATCGATTATGTCAATGCCGCCGCTGCAAAACTTTCTCTCAACAATCTCAAAGGGATCCACGGACGTGGAAATGAATTGGGCAGAAAAGAGCCTTTCCGGGCTGCTTTCAACGTTATTTTTGCCCGTGCGGTCGCAAGTGCGGATATCCTTGTCAAAGAGGCTGGCGGTATGCTGAAAGCCAACGGATCACTGATTATTTACCGGACACCGGAACAATATGAACAGGAGATCCCTTTCCTGAAGAAATGGAAAAAAGGACCATACCGCGCCACAGAATGTTTTGAACTGCCTGACAGTGCCGGAACAAGACTTTTTCTTCAGATAAAACAGATGCGGGAAATACACTGATCAAAGTTTTCCTGTCCGCTGAGAATATCAATCTGTACACGGAGAAAAACGATCGGAATATCCCGTCTGTCCAGACGGGGCATACGCACAGCATCTTTTTCAGTTGTAACGATCAACTCTGCATCGGCATTTTTTGCAGCGTTGATAAAGTCGATCATTTCCTGTTGACGGTAACGGTGATGATCGGCAAAATGAGTTTCTTTGACAATATTTCCGCCCAGTTCGGAAAGGAATCCATTGAAGCTGGCGGGATTTGCAATCGCAGAAATCGAAGCAAGACGTTTTCCTTTCAGTGCCGAAAGAGGCATTTGTTTTCCACGGTCATAAACATCTTCCAGATATTGCGGTCTGTGACAACATTCAATAATTTCAGCCATGTGATTCTGACGTCTTAAAAATGCTTTCAAGTGACGCAGTCTTGCTGAACCATCTGATTTTGTAAGGAAAATATAATCTGCCCGCCGGATATTTTTGATCGGTTCCCGGAGCAATCCGCGCGGCAGAACATGATGATTATCAAAGGGTGAAGTGGAATCAACCAGAAGAATATTGATATGTGCTTTCAGGTTAAGATATTGAAACCCGTCATCCAAAATCAGAGTATCTGTTCCGAATTTTTCGATAGCATACAATCCGGATTTCACTCTGTCTTTATCGACCAGAACAGCAACATTTTTCAAGTTTGAAGCCAACATGAAAGGTTCATCCCCGGCGGTAATGGAATCGAGCAGAAGATTTTTTCCGTCTGAAACAACACGGGGCGGAATTTCACCTTTGTCAGAGGAAAATTTCATCTTGATTTTTGTAAGGAGTGAACGGTTTTTGCTGCGGTATCCCCGGCTGAGAATGGCAACTTTACGACCTTTCTGGCTCAATGTTCTGGCAAAGACTTCCACAACAGGAGTTTTTCCGGTTCCGCCGCAGGTAACGTTTCCGATACTGACCACAAGACATCCGATCGCACGGTTGCGGATCACCCGGTTGTTATACATCCAAAGACGGAACTGCACAGCTCTGCGGTAGAAACGTGAAGCCACAAACAGGATCCCTTTGAGATACATACTCAAGGAATCGTGACGCCGTTCCCGGATCACTTCAATAAAGAACTGTTCAAATCTTTCGCCTGCTTCCCGTAAGGTCATAATATTTTTTCTCCATTCTGTTGGTACATTAATATAACCTGCAAGTACAGAAACATCAAATCAAAAAACGATATTTCCGTTTTGTACTTTGAATTCAGCGGCTTTTTCAAAAGAAAACTCCGGTGGGATCTCGGTAAACGCAAAAAAGAGCTGACCGGCAGAAGAAATTCTGTTCATAAAAAGGATCCGTGTTTTTTCATCCAGATCTGCCATGGCATCATCGACCAGCACAACAGTATCTTTCAATGCTCCCTGCGATTGACGTACAGCTTCCAACTGAGCCAGTTTCAAGGTCAAAGCAGTAATGCGGCATTGCCCGCGTGAACCGAAATTCCGCAGAGATCTGCCATCTGAAATAAATTCAAAATCATCCAGATGCGGCCCGAATGAAGTAAATCCTTTCTGAATATCCCGTCCGGATTCAGATACAGCTTTATTCAAATAACTCTCTGCATTTTCTGTTTCCCGGTTGTAACGCATCCGGATCTGGAAATGAGTCAGTCCGGGAGCTATTTCTGAAAGGATCTCTTTCATCACCTCTTCCAGAATCACGGTATATTTTTTCCGTAACTGCACAATTTCTGAACCGGATGCCGCCAGAACAGAAGAATAAGAATGAAGGATCGAAGGATCACATTTATGATCTTTCAATAAAATATTCCGGGAACGCAAAGCAGAGGAATAATTCTGTAAAGCTGTAAAATAATTCCGGTCAAGCATGGAAATATACATATCAAAAAAACGCCGCCGCAACATGGAAGAACCACTGATGATCAAAGGATCATCCGGCAGAAATGCAATCGTTTTGATCTTTCCCGTAAAATCACTCGCACGGCTTACCGGAACATGGTCAACCGATAAAAAACGATTCTCCCCTGCACGGATCTCTAATAAAGATCTCCACCCCGGCGCACGCTGAAAAGATAAAGAAAGAGAAAAGGATGCTGTTCCTATCTTCCGGAGTTCATTGATCCTGGATGTACGGAAAGAACGCAGCGTTGAAAGATAAAAAACAGCTTCCAGCAGAGAGGTTTTACCCTGTCCGTTGGAACCTGTAAACAAAATGATATCAGATGAAAAAGCAAGATCCGCATGATGAAAATTACGGAAGTTTTCCAATTTCAATTCACTGATCAGCATATTCTCTGCAAATAAAAATCTCAGACGGCGGTTTCCGGAGAGTCCGCCGTCTGAATATGGTATTTTCTGCTGAAAAATCCCTTATTTGTTTCTCATGGGCATGATAACATAAAGGAAACCATCGCCGCTTTCCAGAGCGATCGGGCTGAAAGCATCATTGATCTTCACGATCACATTGTCAACACCAATGTGTTTGAAAGGATCGGAAAGAAGCTGAGGATTGAAAGAAAGGGAAACTTCTTCCTGATCCGCATAATCAATGTTTATGAATTCACGACCTTCACCGATATTGCTGTTTGCTTCAAACAACAGTTTGTTGTCTGCAAAAGTAATCTTCACAAACGGTGTGGCTGTATCGCACAGAGGGATACTGACAATTTCCAGAGCATCAACAAATTCAGCACCGGGAACAGAGATCTTTTTGCTGAAACTTGCAGGAATGACCTGACGGTAGTTCGGATAATTTCCATCAATGAGTTTGGAGTAAATAACAGTATCATTGACTTTGAAGAGAACCTGTTTTTCGCCGATTTCCATAGTAACGTCGCCCTCTTTATCGAGCATACGTTTGATTTCATTGGCAACTTTGATCGTGATGATCACATCACCGTCAGAACCTTCTCCGGCATTTTCCAACATTTTTTCAACCAGAGCCAGCCGTTTACCATCAGTAGCGACAGCGGTAAGATTTCCTTCTTTGACAGAGAGGAGAATCCCCTGAAGCACTTTTCTGGAATCATCAGAGCTGACTGCATAAGAGATACGGTCAAGGATACGGGAAAAATCACTCTGTTTGAGCTGAATGGTACGTTCAGCAGCAAAATCCGGTGCAACCGGGAAATCTTCCGGGGTCAGACCGAGGATCATGAAATTTGCAGTACCGCAGGTGATCTGGGTGTGGTGCATTTCGTTGGATTCCATATAAACAGTATCACCTTTGAATTTGGAAACCAAGCCAAGAAGACGTTTTGCAGGAAGAGTGGTAACACCGGCTGTTTCCACAACGGCTTCAATAGAGGTGGTAATACGGAGTTCAAGATCTGTTGTGGTAAGAGTCAGTTTGTTTTCTTCTGCTTCCAGAAGAACATTCGCCAGAACCGGCAGGGTCGTCCGGCTGCCAATGATGTTGCTTACTTTCTGCAAAGCTTTGAAAAGTGTTTCTTTTTTGATATTGACTTTCATGTTAACCTCTTCTTTCTCGATATGTTGGTTATATATTTCTTATTTAAAGTAATATATCATTACTATTATAGATGTCAATACTGTGAATAACTATAAATTTCAAACTCAATTAATTTTTTTTTAAGTTGTTGACTTTTTGTGTTGACTTTTTTAATAAGACGTGGTCTATTGTCTATTAAAATAATTGACAACAAAAAAAGAACATTACTTAACAGGGTTATTAACATGTTTACTGACATTATAGCAGAACGATATCTCAATGAGCTCACAAGACGTTATCCGGCACTTGCGGAAAGTACAGAAAGTCTTGATAAGGTATATTGTAGCTTAAAAAACGTATTTTTCAACCAAAAAACTTTATTTTGTTGTGGAAATGGTGGAAGTGCTTCTGATTGTGAGCATATCGTGGGCGAACTTATGAAAGGGTTTATCTCAAAACGGAGACTTCCCGCGGAAGAATTGAAAAAGATCAATGAAGTCGCAGGAGAAGAGGGATTTGCTGAAAAACTCCAGGGCGGTATGCGCTGCATCTCACTCCTCTCACACAGCGGTTTGAATAGCGCATTTACCAATGATGTCGATCCTTTGATGACCTATGCACAACAACTTTATGTCCTTGGAAGAGAAGGAGATGCAATCCTCGGAATCAGTACCTCCGGAAACGCTGTCAATATCTGCAATGCTTTCAAAGTCGCTAAAGCAAAAGGAATTACAACGATCCTGATGACCGGTCTTAATCACGGGATCTGCGAAAAATATGCTGACCACATTCTCAGAGGTCCTGAAATGGAAACATATAAAATTCAGGAATATCACCTTCCCATTTACCATTGTCTGTGTCTGATGCTGGAGGAGGCTTTCTATGGAAAATAAAACTGTACCGCAGCATGTCGCCATCATCATGGATGGCAATGGACGTTGGGCAAAACAGCGCGGACTGGAACGTGTGGAAGGACATCGTGCGGGTGCTGTGGCTGTGAGAAATATGGTCGCCATTCTTAAAAAAAGCGATGTCAAATACCTGACTCTGTATGCTTTCAGCACGGAAAACTGGAAACGTTCCAAAGAGGAAGTCGATGCTCTGATGGAACTGCTGGCTGAATTCATTGATGCAAATCTGGATCTTCTTCAGGAAAATAATGTACGCCTCCTTGTCACCGGAAGAATCGAGGGTTTGCCGGAAAAAGCACGCAATAAATTGAAAGATGCGATCCGGAAAACAGCTGATAATCAGGATGGTACAGTTATTTTTGCATTGAATTACGGCGGCAGAGCTGAACTTGCCGATGCCGCAAAGAAGATCGCTCAAAAGGTTCTTGCCGGAGAGTTGGATCCTGAAGAGATTAATGAAAATACAGTGGCTCAAAATCTTTATCTTCCGGAAATCCCCGATCCGGATCTTCTGATCCGTACCAGCGGAGAATTGCGCCTGAGCAATTTCCTGCTCTGGGAACTTTCCTACTCGGAAATTTATGTGACAAATACTTTCTGGCCGGATTTCGGTGAGGAAGAATTTTATAAAGCTATTGAAGAATATCAAAAAAGAAACCGTAGATTCGGAGGGCGTTGATCATGTTCTTAAAACGTTTATTCAGCACTGTTGTACTGTTAGCTTTGTTTGCAGTATCTATCTTTGCACCAAATCCTTATAACTGCATCACATTTCTTCTTCTCAGCACTTTTCTGACCTTCGGACTGGTTCGGGAGATTCGTGCCATTGCAAAAAATATTGCCATGGAAACTTGTAAAAGCACTCTCTGGTACTGCACTGTTTGCGTATTTGTATTGAACTTGTTTTTAATCAGTCTTTGCGAAATCTGCGAAGAAAACTTACATGTTTCGCTGATTCTCTTTATCCTGACTCTGATCACTTGTTTTGCATTTATCCTGTTTTCTCCATTGTCCATTCTTTTCTCGAAAAATGAACCGGAAAAAATCCGTACCATCTTCAATACAGTTGCCATTTCTGCATTCATATTGATTCCGGTCGTATTGATCAGCATTATTTATTGTACCGGATTGAATAGCAATGGATTAAATGAGTGTGAATATAATTTCTATAATTGGAATTTTCTGATTTTCATTCTGATGACAAAGATTGGTGATATTGGAGCGTATGTTGTTGGTACTGTGAGTAATAAGTTGTTGAAAGGCGGCAATCACAAAATGATTCCCTCAATCAGTCCCGGCAAATCCTGGGAAGGTGCTGCAGGCGGATTGATCATTTCCATTCTACTGGCTCTGGCATTTTATTATTGGATTCCCGGAGAAAAATTGATCCTGCCCTCTCTGGTGTGGACAGTTGTCAGTGCGATCTTCCTGTTCTTCGGAAGTATGGCGGGTGACTTGATGGAATCTGCTTTCAAACGGGCGGCAAAGGTAAAAGATTCCGGCAATACCATTCCCGGGATCGGCGGAGTTTTTGACCTTGTGGACAGCCTTTTTGTCACAGCTCCTGTTTATTTTCTGATTCTTGCAGCTATAAAAATTATCAATTGATTGCATTTTGAAAAAAATGCTTTATATTGACGTTTCCACAAATCCATAAGGAGAAAAAAATGGACAAAACAGAATTGAGAAAACACATTTTGCGTCTTCTCGGCGAAAACGGACGTCTCCAGGCAGAAGAAATCGCCGAAAGAATTGACGCCGCCGCCGCAGAAGTCGAAAAAGAAATTCGAATTCTGGAACAGGAAAACGTTATTATCGGTTATCGTGCGATCTTTGATGAAGCAGAGTTGCCGGAAAATGCTGTAAAAGCGATCATTGAGGTAAAAGTGAAACCGGAACGGGAGGGTGGTTTTGACAAAATTGCAAAACGTCTCAGCCGGTTCCCGCAGGTTTCATCTCTTTATCTGATGTCAGGCCCCTATGATCTGCAGTTGGAAGTCAAAGGGAAAAGTTTGAATGATGTGGCATATTTTGTCTCCAGCAAACTTTCCACCGTTGAGGGTGTATTATCCACTTCCACACATTTTCTTCTGAAAAAATATAAAGAATCCGGCAAATTGATGCTGGAGGAGGATCAGCATGAACGACTCCAAATCACTCCGTAAAAGTTATGTAGCTCCGCATATAGGATCATTGCCCAAAAGCGGGATCCGCGATTTTTTTGATCTGGTCAGCACCATGGAGAATGTGATTTCTCTCGGAATCGGAGAACCGGACTTTGTAACCCCGTGGAACATCCGTGAAAATGCTTTGTACTCGATCGAAAAAGGACATACCCATTATACTTCCAATCTGGGAATGATGTCTTTGCGGAAATCCATCTGCAAATATCTTTCAAAAGAATATGCTCTGGAGTATGATCCGGCAAATGAATGTATTGTTACAGTCGGTGTCAGTGAGGCTTTGGATCTGGTCATACGCGCAATCACAAGTCCCGGTGATGAAATCATTTATCATGAACCGTGTTATGTTTCATACAGTCCGGAAATCAAAATGGCTCATGGCGTTCCTGTTCCGGTTAATACATGGGAAAAAAATAATTTTTCTCTGGATCCGGACGATCTTGAACGTGCCATCACGCCGAAAACAAAAGCAATATTGTTGAATTTTCCCTGTAATCCGACAGGTGCAACGCTCTCTTTTGAACAGACTCAGAAGATTGCACAAATTGCTGTAAAACATGATCTTATCGTTCTCGCAGACCATATTTATTCCGAGTTGACTTATGGAGAAATGACTCCCTCCATCGCCACTTTCCCCGGTATGAAAGAAAGGACAATATTCCTGCATGGTTTTTCGAAAGCATTCGCTATGACAGGGTTCCGTGTCGGATATGCCTGCGGACCGAAAGAAATCATTGATGCCATGATGAAGATCCATCAGTATTCCATGTTGTGTGTATCCACTACGGCACAGGAGGCAGCAATCGAAGCTCTCGAAAATGGAAAAAGTGATATGCTTGTTATGAAACAGGAATACTGTGATCGCAGAAATGTGATTGTAAACAGTCTTAACTCCATGGGACTCAACTGTTTCAAACCGGAAGGCGCATTTTATGTATTTCCGAATATCACTTCTACCGGACTTACTTCCATGGAATTTGCAACTGAATTGTTGAAAAGCAAAAAAATTGCGGTTGTTCCCGGATCCGCTTTCGGTTCATGCGGCGAAGGTTTCATCCGCTGTTCCTATGCCACTTCCATGGAGGGTATCAAAGAAGCCATGGCTGCTATGAAAGAATTTGTCAAGGAGATCAAATCATAAATCAAATCATGTAACAGGGGGGATTATAACATGAAAAAGATTCAATTGCAATTTGGTTTCATTCTTTTTCTTACCGGATTTGCACTGGCTCTGTCCGGTGTCGATCCGGTATGGTCTTATCAATTGACGGATCAGCAGTTGAAAGTGACGGTTTCCATTCCGGAAAATGTGTATTTCTATGGAAAAGAAACATTTCCAACTTTGAAAAGTGACGGAAAAGAGATAAAACCATCCGTCAAACCGGAAATGGGAGTGTATGATGATCCCTTTTCCGGCAAACTTCCGGTCATGATGGGAAAGAAAGATTTCAGTTGGATTTTTCATCCAGCCGGAAGTTGGAAATTTCCTCTGACACTGGAACTGGTATGGCAGGGATGTTCCAAAGGGTCGGAGGAAGAACCGGGAACTTGTTTCATGCCCGGAAAAAATTCCGTCATATTGACAGGATCAAAAAAATTGACGGAGCCTGAAACTCTCGTATTTTCAAAGAATAACAAAGATTCCGACACTTTTGTTCCGTCAGATTTATTACCTGATTTTGAAATTCTCCGTTCCGGTTCCGGCTATATCGGAGCAGAGGAATTTGTCAATTTTCTGCAGGGAAATGAGAGTAAACTTTTTATTTCTTTTGCAGGAAAAAGTTTTTTCTGGATCCTTCTTTTGACCTTTTTAGGCGGGATCGCCTTGAATCTGACTCCTTGTGTTCTGCCGATGATCCCGATCAATCTTGCCATTATCGGAGCGGGAAACGGAAACAGTCGTTGGTCCTGCATTCTGAAAGGTCTGATTTACGGGAGCGGGATTGCCTTGGCATACGGTCTGGTCGGAGCGGCGGCGGTGCTGACCGGATCCAGTTTCGGGATCATTGATTCGACCTGGTGGTTCAATGCACTGGTGGCGATCCTTTTTATTGTATTGGGACTTTCCCTGTTTGATCTTTTCCTGTTTGATCTTTCGCGTTTTGACACTCATTCCCGTTCCTTTTCCGGAGCGCGATTTGCGGGGGTTTTTCTGATGGGAGCGGTGGCAGCTCTTCTTGCAGGAGCTTGTGTGGCTCCGGTAGTGGTTGCCGCCCTGCTTCAAGCGGGAAAAATGTATAATGAGGGAGAGAAAGCCGGACTGTTTCTGCCCTTTATTCTCGGACTTGGAATGGCATTGCCCTGGCCTCTGGCGGCGGGAGGATTTTCTGTATTGCCGAAACCGGGAGTGTGGATGAAATATGTCAAATACATTTTCGGTGTAATCATCATCGGGATGGGGATCTATTATGGTTTTCTTTCTTTCCAAATTGCTTTGTCCTCACGGAATAAAACAGAGGCGGCGGTACGGGATACTCAACAGCTTGCTGAAGCAATCCGTCAATCTTCCGTCACAGGAAAACCGGTGCTGATCGACTTCTATGCAGACTGGTGTAAAAATTGTAAGACTATGGAAATGACTACTTTGAAAAATCCGTCAGTTGTGACGGAAATGCAGAAATTCATTTTTATTCAATTTGATGCGACGGATATTTCCGGCAGAGATGTACGGAAAGTTCTGGATCGTTTCGGGGTTACAGGTCTACCAGCTTATCTGATTATCCGCGGAAAATAAAACCTGCTTGCAGTTCATAAAAAAAGACGGGATCCGGAGAAAGATTTTTTCTCGCAGATCCCGTTTTTTTATGAATCAGAAATGATTTCAAGCCATGTGTATTTTCTTCTTGACCCATTCACGGAGCCGTTGGAATGCGGCATAGAGTGCGGGTGTGAAGATGATTCCGATCAATGTGGCAAGAGCCATACCGGAGAATGTTGTGATCCCGATCGCGCGCCGGCTTCCGGAACCTGCCCCTGTGGCGATGACCAGCGGGAACACCCCGAACAGGAAGCTCCATGCAGTCATCAGCACCGCACGGTAACGGAGGCTTGCTCCATTCAATGCAGCCTGATAAACATCCACACCATTTTCCCGTTCCTGTTTGGAGAATTCGACCATGAGGATGGCATTCTTAGCGGAAAGACCGATCAGCATGACCATCCCGAGCTGAGCATAAATACTCATGGTTTCTTTTGTGAGTTTGAGTCCGATCAATGCCCCAAGCACTGCAAAGGAAACAGAAAGCATCACAGGAACCGGAATAGTCCAGCTTTCATATTGTCCGACGAGGAACAGATAGGCAAAGAGCAATGCCAGGATCATGAGGAACAGGAGCTGTCCCTGATTTTCTTTTTCCTGATAGCTCAGACCTGTCCATTCAACGTGATAATCTTTGGGAATATTCATTTTTTCGATGATATTCATCAAACGCTGCGAGCTGACACCGGGAGCGGCCTGTGCGTTCATGGATGCGGCGAGCATCTTGTTGAAACGCATGACCTGACGCGGGCCGACCATATAGCGGAGAGTACCGAGAGAGGAGAGAGGAACCATTTCTCCTTTATCATTTTTGATCTGGATCTCCCGGATATTATCGAGAGTTGCCCGGTTTTCCGCTGTGGACTGGATCTTTACTTCAAAATTCCGTCCGACCATAGTGAAGTCGTTGATGTAGAACGAAGCCAGTTTACTCTGCAGTGTGGCATAAATGGAGTTGGTAGCCACGCCGAGAGATTCAGCTTTTTCGCGGTCGATATCGAGATAAAGCTGCGGTGTATCGGCATTGTAGTAGGTCATGGCATAACGTGTTTCCGGCATAGCGGTCAGTTCACGTGCCATTGTTTTGGCAGTCACAGAGAGGTTTTCCGGTGTGATTTCCCCGATACCGCACAACTGATATGTGGCACCGCCGGTAACACCCAATCCCATGATCGCCGGAGGAACAAAAGAGATGATACTGGCATCAGCGATGTGCCGTGTTTTCATTGCGATCATACTCATCAGGGCATCAAGCTGAGTTTCAGGAGTGGTACGGAATTTCCAGTTTTCAAGCTGGACAATGCTCATACCCACATTTTCGCCATTTCCGGACATCATACTCATACCGGAAACCTGCATGATGGTTTTGATTCCCTTGATATCTTTGACAGCGTCTGAGAATTGTCTCAGTACTTCATTGGTACGTGCGAGAGAAGCTCCGCTGGGCAATTCGATATTACAGAAGATGACCCCTTTATCTTCCTGCGGGAGGATTGAACTTTCGACCGGTGCAATGAGATTCATGACCTTATCACCGTATTTGATGTTCAATCCGCTGGAGGAGAAGATGTAAATCATAGCCCCTGTCCCGGCAAAGATGAGAAGGGTCAGGATCGCTCTGCGTACCAGAAGTTTGACGCATCCGAGATAGACCTTGCGGCTGGCATCCAGCACTGCATTGAAAGGACGGAAGAAAACAGGAACATGACCATCCGGTTTGCGGAGGAGGATCGCACAGAGAGCCGGACTCAAGGTCATGGCTACGACTGTGGAAAGGCAGAGGGAGATACACATAGTCACAGCAAACTGGGTGTAGATCTCACCGACCATCCCACCGTAGAATGCAAGAGGAGCGTAACATGCGACTGTAACGAGAGTTGTGGCAATAATGGCTCCAGTGATCTGCGTCATACATTTGAATGCTGCCTCGCGCGGGGAGAGTCCTTCACGTTCCATAAGGGCCTGACAGTTTTCCACCACCACGATCGCATCGTCGCACAACGACCCGATCACAAGGATCAGCCCGAACATGGTCAGCACGTTGATACTGTAATCAAATGCGAGCATAAAGGGGAATGTTCCCAACAGAGCCACCGGGATCGCGATAGACGGGATCAATGTGGCGCGCCAATCCTGCAGGAAGAGCCATGTGATGAGAACGACCAGCAGAAGAGCCACGATAAGAGTTACAATAATTTCATACAGAGTGACTTCGATAAATTCAGACGGGTCATATGCTGTTTCAAAGGAAACGCCTGCAGGGAAACGTTCTTTCCATTTGTCCAACTCTTTTTTCACACGGGTGACAGTTGCAAGAGCGTTGGCATCGGGGTCACGGTACACAGCCATACCGACAACGGACTGTCCATTGTACCAGCAGTCTCCGGAGTACATACTTGCGCCGACTTCGACACGTGCGATATCTCTCAGGCGGATCATACTTCCATCGGGTTCATGACGGAGGATGATGTTTTCAAATTCTTCCGGTTTGGAAAGACGTCCCTGCACGTTGAGTTTGAAATTGACGTAGCGGTTACTGTTTTCAGAACCGATGGATCCTGCGGCAGCCTGAATATTCTGGGATTGGACCGCATTGATGATATCGGATGTGGAAATGGCGAGACCTGACATACGGATGGGGTCCAGCCAGATACGCATGGAATATTCCTGCAGAGACATAACAGTTGCGGATGAAACGCCATCGACACGTGCAACAGCATCTTTCACGTTTGCATCGACATAGTTGTTGAGTTCCATCATGTTGTAAGTAGAACCGTCTGTGAGGAATGCAAAGAAAGCGAGGATATCGTTACCGCGTTTTTCGACCGTGATCCCGATTTTTGTAACGTCGGCAGGCAATCGTGCTTCAGCGCGTTTGACCGCATTCTGCAGGTTGACCATTGCGATATCGGTATCGGTACCGGATTCAAAAGTCACCTGACAGGAATAGGAACCGGAGTTATCGCTTGTCGAGGAGAAATAGAGGAGGTCATCGACCCCGTTGATCTCATCTTCCAATGGCATGGCGACCGTTTGTGCGATCACTTCAGCACTGGCCCCTGTATAGACAGCCGATACGTACAGAGTCGGCGGAGCGATTTCCGGATATTCATTGACCGGTAATTTGTAAAGGCTGATAGCTCCGGCGAGCACCATAATCAAACTGATGACGATCGCCAGACGTGGTCTTTTAATGAAGATTGCAGAAAACATGATTTCTTACTTTCCGGATTTTGCGGGTTCGATCTCTGCACCAGGGAATGTTTTATGATTTCCGGCAGTTACAACTTTTTCACCTTTTTTCAGACCGGTGATGATGAGCTGAAGATCATTGGTGGCATTTCCGGTGACAACGCGTCGTTTTTCGATTTTGTTGTTTTTATCGACGACATAGACGTATGAGCCCTGGTTATCGTGCATCACAGCGGAGGGAAGGACAGCGGCATAGAGTTTTCCCTGTTTTTTGGAAAGAGTTACATTGACAGTACTTCCGACCATGAGTTTTCTGTTTTTATTCGGGAAATTGGCATAGACCTGGATAGCGTCTGTTTTCTGGTTTGCCTCGTTATTGATCAGTTCGATCGTACCTTCGACAGGATAGATGCTTCCGTCGGAAAGTTTGAGTTTGACAGAAGCGGTCTTCCGGATATTGTCGATTGATCCGAAGATGCGGAGGAAGTCAGCGGTACTGATGGCGAAGCGGACACGTACCGGCTGGACCTGAATGATGGAAACCAGAGTTCCGGAAGAAGGAGTGAGATAGTTTCCGACGGTATAATTTGTGACCCCTGCGACTCCGTCGATGGGGGCGATGATCACGGTATTTTTCAAATTATCTTTTGCTTTGATGAGTTCAGCTTCAGCGGAAAGCAGAGCGGCGCGGAATGCTTCCAGAGAAGATTTTGTATTTTCCATGGTATCACGGCTGGCAGCCTGTTTGCTGTAAAGAGAACTGTTACGGTCATAGCTGCTCTGAGCGTATTCGAGTTTTGCTTTACATTCAGCGATTTTAGCCTGAGCGGCTTTGACTGCGGCATCGTACTGAATGGGATCGAGACGATAGAGCATCTGACCTTTTTTGACTTCTGCGCCGTCCTGGAAACCGATTTCAAGGATTTCCCCTGATACCCGCGGGATGATCTGGACGACCGACTTGGACACGATCTGTCCGGTGTATCTGCGGGTTTCGGAATCGAGAGCTTCTGAGACTGTACCGACTTCGACGACAGGTTTCGGCATGACTCTGCCCTGAGCCTGAACGGACACGCTCAAACCTGCGAGCAATGCCAGAGTTGTGATGGTGAATTTATTCATTGGTTTTATTCTCCTGTAGTTTTCTTTTTTTTCT
>JAGCNI010000113.1 GCA_017646015.1 Lentisphaeria bacterium | reverse complement strand
GATGATCATGCTGGTCCCGCTGGCAGTGATCGTGATCATGCGTTTACCTGAATTTCAGGATACAGCCAAAGCCGTGACAGATACATTGGCGCAGACCTCGAATCCGCAGCTGCGGACACAGGGGCTTGTGCCGACCGCTCTTTCGATGTTGATGCCGACAGGTTTGCTTGGATTGTTTGTGGCTGTGATGTTTGCCGCCATGCTCAGCACAGATGATACCTATATGCACAGTTGGGGATCGATCTTTATTCAGGATGTGCTCATGCCTTTCCGGAAAAAAGTATTTTCTCCGAAACAACATATTCTCGCATTGCGTCTTTCCATTGTTTTTGTAGCTGTCTTTGCATGGCTTTTCAGTTATTTCTTCCGGCAGACAGAATATGTATTCATGTTCTTTGCCATTACCGGAGCGATCGTCAGCGGAGCCGGAGCTGTATTGATTGGAGGTTTGTATTGGAAGTTCGGGACAACCTTTGCTGCATGGGTGACTTACATAACCGGGGCAGTGATTGCTGTTACGGGGATCATTTTGCAACAGGTATGGCATTTTGAGGATGGTTCCGGTTTCGGAAAGTTCCTGTATGAAACCTTTGGCTGGGAATGGCTTGCAGATAATCTGGAACGTTTTCCGATCAATGGACAGTGGCTTGCCTTTATTTCATCCATGACCTGTGTTGTGCTGTATTTTGTGATTTCTCTGATTGAACATGCGATCCGGAAAACACCTGCATTCAATCTGGATAAAATGCTGCACCGCGGGATCTACGATATTGTCAACGAACATGAAGTCCGTTCTGATATTTCCTGGTTGGCACAACGTCTCGGGATCATTCCGGAATTCACCCGCGGCGATAAATTGCTGTATGCCGGAACGATCGGTTGGACTTTGCTCTGGCTGGTTGTGTTCATCTGGTTTACAGCTCAACACTTTATCTGCGGTGTGAGCAATACTCAATGGCTTTCTCTCTGGCATGTTAATGTCTTCCTGACTCTGATTCTTGGGATCATTGTGACCATTTGGTTCCTAATCGGCGGACTGGTGGATGTGAAAGATCTTTTCAATTCTCTCGGCAGCATGAAACGGAATGATAATGATGACGGTTCAGTTATCAATGGTTCCAATGCCGGAGAATGTGTGGAAGAGACAAAAGAATAAAAAGATTCAGACAATAAAAAATGACATGGGTGTGGTATAAAACATCCATGTCATTTTTTATTGTATTTTCGTTCTGCAATTACTGGAATGCAAAACTGAAGAGGTCACATTCTTTCAGTTCAAAACAGAGTTTGAACACGTCGCCCTCCTTCAAAGGCAGAATGGATGAACCTTTCCAAGTCGGTTTCATGGCAATTTCATCCCCGAAGAATTCATCACAATCTCCGGTTGAAAAACCTTCTATGAATGAACCATCTTCTTTCATGATCCCGGCACGGAGCAGTCCGGCTCCGGAGGTTGCAATATTACATTCCAGAGTCCCGCCGCTGTAACGCATTGGTTTGGAGATCCATCTGCCGCTTTCCACTCCGGCATGGAGGGAGGCGAAACCATCCAGACGCAAGGCGTAGCGGATCCCGGATTTATGATAGTAGGAGATTTCATCCGGAGATGTCTGCAAGTAATTATACGTCATGTAGTTGGATCTGTTTCCCCAACGTTCCGGATCTCTTCCGGGAGTGATCCAGGCATCCGGAAAAGGACGTAGGATCGTTTTGCCATCCCGTGTATGACACATGGTGATATCCGTGACTGATTGGCGTTCTTCAAAATAGCGGGTGGGTGTGGCAATATAGAAATGCGGAGCCCGGAAATACGGGGCGAAGAGAGAAACGTAGAGGTGTTCATCCTGACGGTTGATCTTCAATTCGACCGGGTCACTCCAGTTGATGAAATCTTTGGAGACGCCTCTTGCGATGGTACGCAACGGCTGCCCTTTGCTGCCGGTGATGTAATAGCGGAAATAGATCACATAACATTGTTCGCTTTCAGACCAGAAACAGACATTATGGGAATCGAGTGTTTTATGGCTGCCCGGCATGGAATCGTACACGCCGGGATAGTCATATCTTGTCCAGTGGATCCCGTCCGCCGAGTAAAAACGTTTTACACCGCCACTTTTGCAGAGTCCGCCGATGGCTTTGTATTTTTCCGTTTCCGGACAGCCGGGCGAGTTATCAATAAAAGGAACAAAGTTATGGGTTTCATCGGATCCGAACCAGATGGCATTGGGGGCAGCCTGCGGATAGAGATCCAGAACCGGTTTTTCCCAATGAACTGCATCACGGCTTTCCATGACACCAGTATATTCTCCGGGATTTCCATCATTGCCCGGACCGTCATATCCTTCGACCACTCCCCGGTAATAAAAACGGTAGATCCCGTCCATTTTGAGAATCGTTCCGTAAGAAGAATTTTTGAGAGCGGGGATCAGCTCTTTTGCTATGGGTTGATGCCGTGTCAGTAGTATGTTGTCAGAACAGAAATCTGTGAGGCAATGATCCATCATCAGCTCTCTGCGTTTTCCGATTTCATAGACTGTTTCTTTCATGTATGGAATTTCCTTATATCTGACTGAGATCCGGGAGTGGAAAATTTGATTCCACACCCGGTGTTTGACACATTACTGAACGTTGACTTTGCGTTCAAAATGAAGGTTGGATGCTGCATCATCAAATGTGATACGCCACAAACCTGTCGGAGCATTGAACGGCAGGGGGAGTGTGAAAGTCTGATCCGGATCGACAGTACGCATCTGTCGGGCTGCAAGTTCTTCTTTCCCATCCGGACGGAACACACGCATCAGGACAAAATATCTTTCCTGAGTTCCGGTTTTGACCGGGATTTTCAGAGTCTGTCCCCGTTTTGCTTCTACCGGAGTCTGAGCCACTTCAAAGTCCGGTTTATCGGCAGTTACAGAAAGGACAGTTGCGGTTCCGGGGATGAAATTCACTTTGAATTCTTTTCCGTAACCGAGATATTTTTTCTGAATGACATCATATACATGTCCTTCCTGTGCAAGGAAGACAGGAGCTGTGAAGGCATGTTTTTTCATTCCCGCAGCACTGAGTTGTCTCCAGTTGTTTCCATACGGAGCGGGGAGCATGGCAACGATCAGGCTTTCCTTGTTCCGGAAGAAACTGTGCATGATCGGATATGCGGTTTGTGCTTTTGCATGAGGTTCAAGACCTGTGAGTTCCGCAAGCAGTTTGGAGAAACCGTCTTTCTTTGTGCGGAACTCATAATATTCCGGAGCAAAATTGAGAGTAAATGCTTTTCCGTCGCCGTATTGATTTTCGATGACGAGATCCATTTTTCTGTTTTTCGCCCATGCGGCATATTTTGCTTTTCCGGTTGTGGGGCGGATCCCTGAGAATGCTTTTTTGATATTGATCTTACCGAGATCATGCTTTGTGACATTACGCATCCGGACCATACCGTTTCTGATTCCGAACATCTCATTCAGAGCGGGAGTCTGGCGTGCATTGCCGTTTTCATTATAAAGAGCACATTCATAATCTGCGATAACGATTCCGCCGCGTTTGCAGAATTCTTTGACCCGTTCGATTTCCTTATTGCTCATAGCAGAGACTTCCGGAAGGATCAGGACTTTGAATTGATCCAATACTCCTGCAAGCATCTCTTCCGGAGCGATGAAACGGTATGCGATCCCGGCATCTTCCAGTGCTTGTGCGAAAGAAAGTTCTTTGTTGTAATAATCGACTTTATCCGTTTTCAGATAGTTGGCGACCAGAGCGTTCTGCGAATGGAGGATCGCCGCCTGATCGACAATTTTCGGGGAGTGGTAGAAAATTTCCCCGGCGGTATTACGCAATTGCCACATGAAGTCGGAATAATATTTTCTCTTGTAGGAGATCCGCAGATCCGGCAGAATGAACGTGGGGTCATACCAGTTGTTGATCCCGCGGCAGCCGGAGAGCAGACTTTCCCAGATCGAGAAATAAATTTCCGCTTCGGTTGAAGAATAACCGAAATACTGCATCACAAGCCGTTCCTCCCGTCGGAAGGAGGCGGGGATCCGGGGCGTTTTGTAATAACTGCCGCAGTCAAAGAGGCTCATTGCCCAGAAGTTGAGATTTCCGCCGTAGATCCCGGGGATAGAGGAGACTCCTGTCGGGCCGCAGAATCCGTTGGGATAACTCTTGCGGACAGTTTCTCTTGTGGCTTTCAATTTTCCGATGAAGACCTGATCCATGAAAGCACGGAAGTCATAATAGGATGCAGGGCTTGCCAGAGTCATTGCTTCTGTGTAGGTATGAGGGAGAACTGCATCCCAGGAGGGGAATTGAGTTTTCCATTCTTCATTCATTTTTTCCAGCGAGCCATATTTTTTCTGCATGACTTTGCGGAATTCTGCCATACAGTATTTGCAATAGCAGAAGTCTGCGGCAGCTCCGAACCAGGTGAGGCTCATTTCATCGCCGAGTTGGAACAGTTTATTGGTTGCCCAGTGCTGTACTTCATAGAAGCCGCTGTAAATGGGTTTATTCTTGATCGATGGTTCAGAGGGACACCATTTGCGGGTCAGATATTTTTTGTCCTGTGTTTTGTGATAACGGGGATCAAAAAGGTCTGACGGCTGCATACGGAAGTTGCCGTTTTCATGACGGTTGAATCCGCTTTCAAGGTTGCTGAAACGATGCAGACGCGGAGATGCTGCACTGTAACTGGCTCCATAGAGGAAGTTAAATCCGAACTGCCGGGATACTTCATTACGGAACGGATACGAGTATTCCGGATAGCTGTCATCCCCTGTCCAGACAAGAACGGGGAAGTTTTTGAAAGTATCGAAATGTTCCGGCAGATAGAATTCCTTTTTCAAAGTTGCGACTTCTTTGCCGTTGACAAGAGCTTTTGCCACCAGCTGGTGACGGTTGACCATTGCCATGCTCTGATTCCAGGAGAAGCTGTTGCCAGTCGTTTTGTAAAGGATGCGTTTTTCGTTATCCTCGACTGCAATTTCAATTTTTGCATCCGGGATGGAACATTCCACGGTACCTGTCACCATTTCTCCTTTGGCAAAAGAGTTTTTCATATTGATCTTGAGTTTGCCGGAGAGTTTGTTGTCGTACATGGCAAAGCCGAAACTGCCGGAGTTTGTACGGACATGGAGATAATTTCTGCCAGCCTGCAGATCCATCGGGATCTGATTGTTTCCTGCTTTCAGTTTGATAGAACGCCTGGAGACAGACTCCGTATAACGGTTGAAAAGTTCCAATTCTGCCTCCTGTACGATGGCAGAGGAGATGACAGCACCTTTTTGATTCAGCGAGACCGTGCTGAGAGTTTCTTCCATTCCGGTTGCTTTCCGGAGCAGTCCAGCCAGAATTGCAAACTGATATTCCTGGAAACGGTGCTCACTGTATGTCAGTGCAAAATACTGACTTCTCCATTTCGGAAGAGGTGCGATAAAGGATTTTACATTGTATTGAACTGTGATGATCCTGCCTTTGCCATAGGTTGCCGCCGCAAATTTAGCTTGCGGGAACCATGGGGCTGCATGGGGATTCACTGTCGGGGGAAGTTTGAACGGAGTCAATTTGACCGGAGAGGTGAAATCGTGCTGATTGAAACAGATCAGACCGGCACCGTTTTTGACTTGCTGGAGGATGGCGTTCCGTACATTTGCGGGATATTCACTCCATTTTCTGTCTCTGGTGGAGAGCTGGGAGCCCACAACAATAAAGCTGTATTGATTTTTGAGCAGCGGCAGAACTCTGTCGGTCCCTGTTTTTTCATTGCCCGGATCAAAGTGGGTGACAGTTTTCCAGCTTATATTGTAACTGGTGGGGAAGACGGTGGGTGCGTCAAAATCAAACGGGACACGCTGAACCAGTTCGATCACATCGCGGATCCCTTCGACCGGGACAAGGAAAAGACCTTTTCCGGGGAGTTTTTTATTGCTCCATTTCCAGTGGGGGGTGACCGTTTCTGCAGAAACTTTCAGATCCCATTCTTCTTTGACAAGTTCCTGATTTTGATTGCGTTTCCCTATTTTTGCAAAACGGTATTTGCCGTCTGTACTGCCTTTGAGAAGATCGAACAGAAATTTTCCCTGAGCGTCCTTGACAACGATCCGGAGTGCTTCCCTGCCGGGAACTGTTTTGAATGAGAAATCCTGTTTTTTTCCTGCCGTGAGATCGCAGGAGAGAGTTTCCACTTTTTTGTTATTCCGATAGAGTTCCAGAGAACCTTTGATATTGTTGAATGCATAGAGTTCTGCACGCAGGGTGTCTGCATTTGTGAGGATCGCCCCGCAACCGTCATTTCCGGCTCCGTCGATGGTTGTCAATGCGGAAACGATTCCGAGAGAGTAATCCCATTTTGCACTTTTTCCCTGCGGAACGATTTCTGTAAAGAAACGGATTTCAAGTGTGTCAAGCGGGAGAGAATCTCCGCGGCAGTACCAGGAATAGATCAGATCCATTTTCGGATATTCTGCGGCGATCACGACCCCGGCTTTGCGGGATGGGGCATACATGGCTGTCCAATTCCGGATCAGTTCTTTGTCGAAACTGTATGAGAACGTATTGAGTTTTTTGCTTGGAACCTGTTTTTTGATTCCGGCTGCAGTGGGAACGATATATTCGGTCGGGGTTTTTTCAACGCCGAAGAAATTGTGCATCCAGTATCCCATTGCCATATCCGCCATACTTTCCTGTTGATTGATCAGTTCCACATGGACTTTGAGAGCTGTGCTGTTTTCATCCAGTGTGACTGTACGTTTGAACAGAATGAAGGGGAGGTTTTTCAATTCCGGAGAGGTGAAAGAAAGTGTTGCCTGCTGCGGAGTATTTTTTTCCACATTGATTTTGTAGATCTCTTTTGTAAAACGACCACTGCCGTTTGGGAGGAGCATATCACGGATGGCTCCTCCTTCTTTCTTGCCGACATCCCGGGAGGTCAGTTCCACATTGTTGCGTTTGTCTTTGAATGAGATCAGTTTACCGCCGATCGCAGAGAATTCAGCCCGGATGAATTTATTTTCCAGAATGGCTGTATCTCTGCTCTGATCTTCATTTCGCACATGGGTCGCCGTAACAGCGGAAAGCAACAGGGGGAGGGCTGTTGCGCAGAACAGTAAAACTTTTTTCATTTCTTGTCTTCTCCGATGATTTCCAATTTCATATCATCAATATAGATTTCAGAATTTGCATTGAACATCATGCACACTCTGCCGTAGAGAAGATTGTAAACGGTATCTTTGACTTTCTGGGGAACGATCGGAATGACAACTTTGTATTCGGTCCATTCTTCCACTTCCTTCAGCTGTGGGGTCACATTGAGAATGGTACGGAGAAATGTTTCCGGAGAAGTTTCAGAGGCTCTTCCGAAACAGAAGAATCCGCAATAGATCCTGCCGGTTCCCTTTGCCCAGAAAGTGAATTGCAATTTTTTCCCGACCGGGAACTGCATCCTGTCAAGACGTTGGAAAAAGACTCTTCCGTTTTCCTGAGTTTCCACGATCATGCCGAAATTTCCGGAGCGGAATGTTCCCGGAGTACGGGAGATCTTGTAATCAAAATTTTTGGAGAGTTTTTCAGAAACAAGCCATCCGGCAGGAGAAACTTTGCCGCCGCGTTCCGGTTTGATCTGTTCAAATCCGCCATTGATATTGACTTCTGTTGCCAGAATGGCAAAAGAGGCAAGAAATGCTGCGAGAATAGAATATTTTTTCATGATAAATTCCTTTGTAGTGCGTGATCAAGAATGTTTATTTAATCGTTCTGTTGTAAGTGAATCCCCATCTGTTATGGAGAAAGATATCTTTGCGTGTATCAAGTTTGATTTCCACATGGCTGTCTGCAAAAAGTACATTCCGTTTGCCGACACCGTGGATTTTTTCCGTTTGACGTTTGGAGGCTTCATTGAAGCCACCCATGACAACCCCGTAGTGGACATAGAGGTAATTGTCAATATGGATATAATCCAAGACGAGGATATAGATGCCCGGACGGGAAAGACCGTGCATTTTTTCAGTGCGCGCCAAAGGACTTCCTCCTTTGGCTGCAGTTGCGACACGGGGACCATCGGTCCAGCAGGTACCGCCGCTGTTGAAACCATAGCTTTGCGGCGGGTTGTTTTTGGTACGTGCCAGCAAGGAGTCGGACGGACAGTACAGCGGATAATTTCTGCTGGAAGAATGTTTTGTCGCATCTGAATTCATCCCTAAATAGCTGAGCAGCTGGTTCTGAGGATAGATAGAATCCATATAATGGTCATTATAGTCAGAGAAATACATCGCATGTGCCAATCCCATTGTTTTGAGATTGTTTGCACAAGAGATAACTCTTGCGCGTTCTCTTGCAGCATTCAGGGCAGGGAGCAGCATTCCGGCAAGGATCGCGATAATGGCAATCACCACGAGGAGTTCGATCAAAGTAAAGGAACGACGCATAACATGAATTATGTTGTGCTGGTTAGATGTATTTTTCTGTTTCATAGTCATAGTTTTTTCCTCTCCAATAGATTTTTTGTACTTATTCAACGCAACATAATTCATGTTATGCGTCGTTGAAAACGATTTCTTGCGAATACGACTTTTTTACAAGACTCTATTTACTCCTTTCTTTTTTGCAAGAATGTTTTGGAATCAACATTCTTTGCTGTATTATAAAAATTTATTGAGATTTTGTTTCAATATAGTTGAAAGAGATCCGTAATACAATAGCTGAAAATTGTTATTTTGTTCCATAGTATTGATAAAATAGATCACGGCGTTTGAATACAGTAGAATAAAACAAGGGATTTTTGATAGATTCTCATTTTATTTTCTCCTGTATTCTCCGTATTGTCAGGATCAGAGATTTTTCCGCAGAGAACGGATAAATTCCTGAGCTGATTTCCGGAACAGCCGATCGATATCATCTGCTGAAAAATCCAACATGTCCGCAGCTCTTTTCTGTTGCAGGAGCTGTTCATATATGACCGGGACAACATAAGAGGGACAATGTTCCAGTTTCGGTGCACCGGGATAGAACTGCCATGCATCGGCATAGGTGATATATTTCCCATGAGTGCCGCCTGCCGCCACATTGTCTGAACCGAACATGATCCTTGTTCTGTCTTCATGTTTCAGGAGCAGATAGTGCGTGTAGAGGTCATTGACGGCGGAAGTATCGTAATAGAGATTCGGAATATATTTGAGCACATGGATCGAATTGACAAGGAAATTTGCATTGAATGCCCGGGCGCAGTGAGCCAGAACAAATTTGACGTTCGGGTAACGTTTTGTCAGATCCTGCAAATCTTTCTGATTCAGTTCAGAGTCAGCTCCCTGCGGAATGGAAAGATGCAGAACGACAGCTTTTTTGTGATGATCAATAACTTCCAGAAGTTTTTCGGGCAGATATTCCGTGATTCTTGCATAAGCGGGATCGGGAGCAAAAACGCGATACGGTTTGACGGATTGGAATTTTCCGGAAGTGAAACCTTCATCGACTTCTGCCGGATCTGTTTCCGGAGTTACGATCATGGCTGTAATGGATTCCGGATCTTTTGCACCTTCTTCAGCGAGAAAACGGTTATGATTGCGGACATTCATTCCGCGAGCCGGAGTTCCCAACAGTTGGAAATGACATTTCCGGTTGGGATAACAGTTTTCAGAAAATTTTTTCATGGCGTCCAAATCGATTTCCAAGCGCAGCGGATTGCCATCCGGCGGAAAATCCTCCTGTCCTTTTTCAGTCCACAGGTGCGTGTGCATGTCATAAATTTCTGCCGGTACGAAATCATCCAGATACTTCTGCCAGAATTCATGATCTTTTTCTCTATATATTACATCCATGATTTTTCTCCTGTCGTTTGGTGTTCCTGATTACTTGAATTAATTATAACCGATTTTTGATTTAATGTCAAGAGCACAGAGATATAAAAATAGCAGATGCAAATATAAAAAATGAATATAGAGGCAAAAAAGTGGTCAAAAGCGATATTTTTGAGTCGTTTCGATTTTCATATTTTTTTATTTTTGTATTATTCATGTTTCCGGCGGAATTCTGCAGGAGGGATCCCGTAAGAGTTCCGGAATGCTTTTGAAAAATGGAAACGGTCTGCATATCCGCATTTTTCTGCGATTTCCTCAATCGTGAGTTGTGAGTGGCGCAGGAGGTTGCCGGCATGATCCATCCGCAGCATGACCATGTATTGACGGGGTGTCAGATTCATTTCTTTTTTAAAGAGTTCATAAAAATCATTGATCCCCATCCCGGCGATCCGGCTGAAATGACGGTTATCGACGGGGGTGCTGATGTGTTCATACATCAGGTTCAAAATCCGTCTGATCCTGGGATCGATCACTTCTCCTGAATTGGGAAGATACGAATCCTCAGGGATTTGTGCCAGCGCATTGAAAAGCAGCGCATAGACTCCGAGCATCTGAGGGATCCCGCTTTTCTGCATCAGCTCCGGAACTTTTTCTGTCATGGAGTCCGCATCGAAAACAAGGATCTCCCGCCGGATTTTGTCCAGTGCTCCGGTGGAGTAAAAATGGATAAATAAATGTTCAAAAGGCTGACTCATTCCGGTTGAATAGGGAGTGAACGAGGGGATCAACACGATTTTCTGCGGAGTCAATTCAATTTTTCTTCCGTTGGAAATGATCCATGCTCCAGGGGTCGCATTCCAATAAAAACGCCAGTGACGGAACCATGATTCCGGATATTGCCAATACCTGATTTTTTCAAAAGCATAGCATAGCAACTCCATTTTCTGCAATTTCCAATCTGCCGGAAAAAGTGTATTACGGTGATGATATGACATAAGAATTTTACCTTTTGACATAGTAAGTGAATTGTTATAGGGGTATAATATAATACATGCAAGGGAAATATCAACCTTCAAAATATAAAACAGGAGAATATTATGTCCGGATTGAAAGAAGCCCGCGAAAAATTGTTTCAGCGCAGAACAGAATTGCAGAAAACTATGCGTATCGAACTGGGGGAAACCGCTGCCCCCGGTTATGCAGCCCGCTGCCGTATGGAAGATAACACTCGGATCCCGTTGAATGAGGAATATTATGTGCAGCTTGCACCGGAAATGAATGCTTTCGCCGATGAAGTCCGCAAAGAACTTGCCGCCAGACCGGCATTGCCGCATGGAACAGCATTTCCTGCTGAACATGTCTGGCTCTGGGGTGGTCCCACTCCGGAATGGGGCGGTTCCATGCAGCCCGATACCCTGATGCGGAACGCTCCCTGTTTCAATGCCGAAAACGGAGTGTATGTCTATGGCGCAACCAATGAAGAAATGATTGCACGTCATTCTGATATGAAAAAGCTCCTGGCAATGGTCACAACCACCTGTCGTGCTCCCGGTCAGCAGCCCGAATCCAATGCCGAATGTGCTGAAAATCTCAGTCGTCTCTCCCTGAAATATCCGAATATCAAAGGCGGAATGATGGATGATATGACTGCCGCATTGGATAATGTTACCGATCAAAAAATCGAACAGATCGCCGAAGTGAACCGCTGTTTGAAGAAACACAATCCCGCACTGGAATTGTACGGCGTGGTGTATTGCCATGAACTGGGCGTGAAAGATTACAGCCGTATTCATCCTTATCTGGACGGGGTCAATCTCTGGCACTGGTATCAGGAAGAGTTGTTGGATGTGGAAAAAAAT
Source organism: Lentisphaeria bacterium (assembly GCA_017646015.1). GTDB lineage: Bacteria > Verrucomicrobiota > Lentisphaeria > Victivallales > UBA1829 > SIG94. Next base: position 8,340 of record JAGCNI010000113.1, on the reverse strand, counting down.
GTCGAGCTCTGCCGTAAGAATTTCCCCGGCAAAAAGATCCTGATGGGAGTTTTTCTCCATGATTACGGAACTGCTGATGCCGGAACACTTCCCGATCTGCTGTTGTATCAACTTGAAAATGCCCGTGTTATGTTGGAACAGGGTAAGATCAATGATCTTGTGATCCTCGGTGATCGTGAAATCATGAAATGGCCGGAACAGGCGGCAGTTGTCAAAGGTTTCCTTGCCGGAAAATAATCAAGGAAAACAGTTTCTTTTTTATAAAACAGCTTGAGATCAGCTTTCTATCATCTTGGTGGATAGAGGCTGATTTCAAGCTTTTTTGTTTTTCTGCGGATCATTTCGGGGGATAGAGAGTGATTTCAAGTTTTTTTGTTTTGCAGAGGATCATTCTTTTCTGAGTAAGGAGTTGATTGCACAACATCTTCCCGTTTTGCTCTGATAGAGTGATGAAATCAAGAAAATAATCCATCCCCGTTTTGCTCTGATAGAGTAATGAAATCAAGAAAATAATCCATCCCCGTTTTGCTCTGATAGAGTGATGAAATCAAGAAAATAATCCATCCCCGTTTTGCTCTGATAGAGTGATGAAATCAAGAAAATAATCCATCCCGTTCTTGTCAGGTGTTTGAGTGTGAACACCTGACAAGAAGGTAATATAACTTTAATTTTTTGAAAATGCAAATTTTGTATTGCTCATGAACATACAAAAAAACGTAAAGAATGGGACAGTGGGTGAAAAAAGGCAAAAAAATGGAGCCAGCTGTCGGATTTGAACCGACGACCGACGGTTTACAAAACCGTAGCTCTACCACTGAGCTAAGCTGGCTCGATTGAGATGATGAACTGTAATATGCCACAAGTTTTTGAAATTTCAACCGCTGGAATCAAAATATTCTTGATTTTTTTGCAAATTTATTGTTTTATACTGAAAATTTTGCGAACAGAGTACCTTTTTGTTATTGAAAAAATCCGTTGAACATGGTATTTTACCATGATATGAAATTTTATCATAAGAAGACAGGTGACTATGTATAAATGTATTGTATGCCGTTATCATGAGATCGCAACCAAGGGACATAACCGTTCCATGTTTGAGAATAAACTGCTGGACAATATCCGTGTTCTTGCCGGATATGCGGGGGTCGAAGGATTGACCTGCCAGCGTATTCGCGGACGTATTTTTCTGCGGAAACAGAAGAATGCCGTTTTTGAAGAAGCGGAACTGGAACAGCTTAAAGATGTTCTTTCCCGTGCGTTCGGGCTGGAATCATTTTCACCTGTGATCGAATGTGTTCCGGAAGCGGAGACTCTTTTTGAAACTGCATTTGAAAGTGCCAAAGGGGCGATCTGTAAGATTCTGGAAAAACAGAACACGATCCGTTTCCGTACCCGTGCGAGACGCAGTGACAAGAATTTTCCGTTGATCTCCAAAGAGATCGAGATCGAAATGGCGACCCGTCTGCATAAAGAATTCGGGGATCGGATCAAAATTGATCTTGATGATCCTGAGTTCACGATCGGGATCGAGGTGCGTGAACAGGTTGCCTTGATTTATTATGAAACATTCCGGGGACCCGGCGGTCTTCCGGTCGGAACCAATTCGAATGTTCTGGCGTTGTTGTCCGGGGGGATCGACTCTCCCGTGGCGTGCCACATGACAATGAAACGTGGCTGTCATGTGGATTTTCTGACATTTCACAGTTTCCCGTACACTCCGATGGAGTCGCTGGAAAAAGTGAAACGTCTGACCTCTGTCTTGAACCGTTATCAGAAAAAAGGGCGTCTTTTTGCCTGTAATATTTCTGAATTGCAGAAATTGATCCGAGACAATTGCAATCCGAAATACCGTACTTTACTGTATCGGCGCATTATGATGCGGATCGCAACGATGCTGTGTCATTTTCACAAACTCGGTGCGATCGTGACTGGGGAATCCATTGGTCAGGTTGCCAGTCAGACGATTGTGAATCTTTCCGTGATCAATGATGTGACCAATATGCTGATGATCCGTCCTCTTGCCGGTATGGATAAACTGGAAAGTATCGAAAGGGCGCAGAAGATCGGTACTTTTGATATTTCCATTGAAGATCAGCCGGACAGTTGTACTGTATTTCTGCCGTCTTCTCCTGCGGTTGCGGCGAAATTTTATCTGGTGGAAGAAGATGAGAAACGGATTCCCGGCTTTGAAGAAGCTCTGGAACGGGCATTCCGCTCCATCGAACGATTTGATAATTTATGATCTGTTGAACAATACAATAAAAATCAAGAAAGGTAAATTGAACAATGAATGCGAAAGAACTGTTGGAATCCCTGCACAGTGATCTGGTGAGTTTTGATCCTGCCGTGCGTAAAGCGGCTGTACTGGAATTCAAGGAAAAATTTGCAGCAACTCCTGAAGCTGTCAAACCGGAAGTGTTGGATCACAATATGCACTGCCACACATTTTTCTCCTTCAACGGCTATGGTTATTCACCTTCTTATCTGGCTTGCTGGGCAAAAATGGAACGTCTTTTTGCCGTTGGCAAGATTGAATTTGACGTGCTGGATGGTGCGGATGAATTCATTGAAGCAGCCAAACTGCTCGGCTTGCGTGTTGCCTGCGGGGTGGAAAGCCGTTGTGTGATCAAAGAAATGATGGATAAAGTTATCAACTCCCCCGGAGAACCCGGAATCGCCTATCATCTCGGAATCGGTTTCACCAGTGCCAACATCCCGGCGGAACAGGCTGCATTCCTTGCCAATATGAAAAAAGCTGCAGCCGATCGTACCCGCGGTATTGTCATGCGCGTCAATCCGGCATTGTCTCCGCTGGAACTGGACTTCGATAAAGATGTTCTCTCTCTGACTCCGGAAGGAAATGCAACGGAACGTCATGTCTGTGCCGCCTATGCAGCCAAAGCCGCCAAAATGTTTGCAACTCCGGCAGCTCTTGCCGCTTTCTGGGCTGAAAAATTGAAACTTACCGTGGAAGATGCTGCAAAATTGATCACTGATACCGTCAAACTGGAAGGAACGATCCGTTCCAAAATGATGAAATCCGGCGGACCGGGATATGTCAAAGCGGATCCGGCTTCTTTCCCGACTCTGGAAGCCATGAACAATTTCACAATCGCCTGCGGTGCAATTCCTTCAATCGCATGGCTGGATGGATGTTCTGATGGTGAAAGTGATCCGGATGCTCTGTTGGATCTTCACGAATCCTATGGTTGCGCTCTCTTCAATATGATCCCCGACCGCAACTGGAACTTTGCTGATCCTGAAGTCAAAGCCAAAAAAGTTGCCAATATGCACAAAATGGTCGAAGCCTGTATCAAACGTGATATGCCGGTTTTTGTTGGAACAGAAATGAATGCTTTCGGTCAGAAACTGGTGGATACCTTCTCTGAACCGGCTCTGGCAAAATATATGGATGTCTTTGTGGATGGCGCAGCCATCGTTGCCGCTCATACTATTCTGGCTCCGCAGGGAAAAGGTTTCCTGAGCGATTGGGCAAAAGAACAGTTCGGCAATGATAAAAAAGCCCGTAATGCATATTATGCTGCATTCGGAAAAGAAAATTGTCAGAAGTAAAAAACAGCAAATCAGGAGCTGATACAGAGTATGTCTGAACTGGGAAAAGCACGTCTTCGTTTGGAAGTCAGACGTGAGATCGTCCGGGAAAATTTCCGCAAGATCGTTGCCGGAGCTGCTCCGGCACAGGTCTTTGCTGTTTTGAAAGCCAATGCCTACGGGCTGGGAGTCGATCCAATCGCACAATGTCTGCATGAAGCCGGGGCTGTCGCCTTTTGTGTGGCAGACTTGGATGAGGCATTGCATTTGAGAAACTCTTTCCCGGATAAACCCATTCAGATCCTGGGCAGTGTTTTTGATTTTGAATTGCAGGATGCGGTCGCCAATGATCTGATTCTGGGGATCCCCGGATTGGAAGCCGCACAAAAAATCAGCATGGAATCTGTCCGGCAGAATAAAATCACCGAGTGTCATTTCAAAATCGACGTCGGCATGGGACGGGTTGGGATTCTGGCGCAGGATGCCCTGAAGATCATTCCGGAAATCTTGCGTCTCCCGAATCTGAACTGTTGCGGGATCTACGCTCATTTTCCTTCTTCTGAACGGGGTGAAAATGAAGAAAATACAGCTCAAATCCAGCGTTTCCTTGCCGTTGTTGACGGCATGGCTGCACAAGGTGTTTCTTTCCGGAAAGTCCACATGGCGAACAGCGACGGGATCAATCATTGTCCGCGGACACATCAGCCGCCCTTTACCCATGTCCGTGCGGGGATCGACCTGCATGGATCTTTTTCCGGAGACAACAATAATCTCGGATTGGAACCGGTATATACACTGAAAACACATCTGGCAGCGCACCGTATGATGCCTGCCGGTCACGGAATCGGTTATAATTCCACCTGTATTCTGGAAAAGGATACCCGGATCGCTCTGATTGCCGGAGGATATGCCGATGGTCTGCCGCTGGCATTGTCCAATCGGGGACGGGTGATCATCAACGGCAGATATTGTCCGGTCATCGGCAGAGTTTCCATGGATTATACATCTGTTTCTCTTGAGGCTTTCGGAGACGATGAACTGCCGCAGCCCGGTACGGAAGTAACATTGATCGGAAGAGAGGGCGATGCGGTCGTCACAACAGAAGAATGGGCTGCATTGAAAGGGACTCATCCCTATGATATTCTCTGTTCTTTCGGTCCCCGGGTGAAGAGAATATTTATTTGATACAGTTGAAAAATCCGTCTGTTTCCCGGTCCTGCCGGGGAACGGCGTTTATACAATGTTTGTCTGCATTGAATCGTGCAGCAAAATAATTTCAGAGGAGAGAGAAAATGAAAAAAAGTTTATGGCTGGCAGTCATTGGTCTGACACTGGTTCTGCTGAATGGATGCATGAGCGTGGATTTGAAAGTTGACAAAGTTCTTCCGGCGGTTCCGGAGGATGCCCGGGTCATTACCTGTTATGAAAAATCTCTGATCCCTGTGCCTGAAAAAGACCGGATCCTTGTCGGTTCTGCAGTGGTTAGCGGCAGTACATCCAGCTTCAAACTCAGTGATCTGAAAACTCGTCTCACCGAACTCGCACGTCAGCATGGAGCCAATGTTGTCCTGATCAATACCATCGATCAGGTGCGTGATGGCGAAGTGCGCAGTGATCAGGTAAAAAATCAGTCAAGCCCCTCCTGGACTCCGATTGATGACAGTGCAACAGACATTCAACAACAGCGGAATTTTGAAATCTATTCTTCTGCCTCTGAAGATCTGCCCATTTACCGGATCGAGATCAAAGCGCAGTTTTTCAAGATATCGGACAGTGCTCTGATCAAAGATGAAGTTCTGATCCCGGAACAGAAACAGCCCCGTCGGACAGAAGTGATCGAAGAGAATAACAATGCCGCAATCAATATCCGTTCCAACTGAAAATGAACAGCCATCCGGTGGCATCGGTTTATCAAAATATCTGAGTACTGCCGGAGTCTGCCCCCGCCGTGGAGCTCAACTGCTGGTCGAAAGCGGAAGAGTAACTGTCAACAGTGTCCGTGCAGAACGGGTCTCCATGCACATTTTTCCCGGTGACAAAGTTTGTGTCGATGGAAAACATGTTGCTCCGGTTACAGAAAAAGTGTATGTCATGCTGCATAAACCCCGTGGTTATGTCTGTACCGTGAAAGACCGTCATGCCGAAAAGAAAGCCATTGACCTGATCCCGCTTGCAAAACAATACCGTCTGGTTTCTGCCGGACGTCTGGATAAGGACAGTGAAGGATTGATCCTGTTCAGCAATGACGGTGATTTTATTGACCGTCTGACACATCCCCGTTATCAGACCATGAAAATCTATGAAGTCAGTATCGGGGATGAATTAAGCTCTGCGGATATTACCCGTCTGACAGTGATTGGGATCCGGGATCAGGGGGATTTGCTGAGAGCCAGAGAGGTGACACCTGTATTGCCGGGGAAATACCGTTTTGTTCTTACGGAAGGGAAAAACCGTGAGATCCGGCGTATGCTTGCCGCTTTGGGAAAAGAGACCCGCCGGTTGAAACGAGTTGCGGTTGGAGAATTGCTGATGCGTGGTTTGCCGGTGGGGGAATGGAAACGTCTTTCTCCGGCGGAAGCACAGCTTGCTTTGCGATCAAAATTTACCGGAAACGGGCAAAAAAGCCCGAATCGGGGGAATTATCCGGAAAAAAGCTCTTTCCGGAGGGGTTGACGGATTGACAAAACTCTCCGGTGAATGTATATTAAATACTGAATAACCAAATATAACAGATACTTATAGAAAGGTTGCAAATATGCGCAAAGTAGTGATTACCGGTCGTGGACTTGTTACCCCGATAGGCAATGGTTTGGCTGCGAATGTCCAGTCACTCCGGGAGGGTAAAACAGGGACTGTTTTTATGCAGGAATGGGCTGACCTTGGATTGGATTCTCAGGTTGCCGGTGTATCGGATCATGATGTGACCTGTCCGATGTTCACTGTAAAAAATGTTCGTTTCATGGCGACCAATGCCCGTATGGCTGCAGTTGCTGCATATAATGCTTTTGCAGAAGCCGGCTTGACTCCTGAAGATTTGCCGGAACGCCGGATCGCTATGATCAACGGCTGTGCCGGAAGTGCATACAGTGTTGTGTATAAAAACATGTCCACCTATGAACGGACCCGCAAATTGCGTTCCTGTTCTCCGTTCTCCATTCCGAAAATCATGCCCTCCTGCGGCGTGGCAAATATGTCTCTGCTTTTCGGAACGACCGGAGAAAGTTATGATATCAGTTGTGCCTGTACCTCCGGGGCATTGGCGATCATTGCCGGTGCCCGTCTGATCCGTTCCGGTGAATATGATATCGTGCTGGTCGGCGGTTCGGAAGAAGTCTCCTGGGGACAATCTCTCGGATTCGGTGCAATGCACGCCCTTTCCACTCAGTACAATGACCGTCCGGGTTGTGCAAGCCGTCCGTTTGATAAAGGCCGTGACGGATTTGTCCTTGCAGAAGGTGCCGGTATGCTTGTTCTCGAAAGTGAAGAACATGCTCTGAAACGCGGTGCAAAACCCTTGAGTGTTGTTTCCGGTTTCTATTCCAACAGCAATGCAACCGATATGGTTGTTCCGAGTGCTGAATCTACTGCTGAAGTGATGAACATGGCAATTCAGAATGCCGGTTTGAAACCCTCTGACATTGCCTATGTCAATACCCATGGTACTTCCACTCCGGTCGGAGATCCGATCGAATTGAACGGGATCCGTGATGTTTTCGGAGACCGCAGTGTTGCGATCAACAGTACCAAATCTATGACCGGACACATGATCGGTGCTGCCGGAGCTGTGGAAGCAATTTTCTGTTCTCTGATGATCGAAAACTCTTTCATCTGCAAAACAGCCAACCTTGAAAATGTGGAAGACAATCTGGAATGGGCTGACCTGGTCCGTGAAACTCGGGATGTCACTTTCGATCATGCCCTGAGCAACAGCTTCGGCTTTGGCGGTTCCAACGCATCTCTGGTCATTTCCCGTTACAAATGAGATTTTTCTGAATCATGAACGACGATCATTCTTTCCGTCCGAAACTGCCTCCGTGGATCCGGGTCAAAGTCCCCTGCGGAGCGCAGCGTGAGCATGTGGACTCTCTTTTGAAAATGAATGCTCTGAATACGGTCTGCCGTGGTGCACAGTGTCCGAATCTCTGTGAGTGCTGGCATCGTGGGACAGCTGCATTTATGATTCTGGGTGATCGTTGTACCCGTAATTGTAAATTTTGTGCTGTCGGTCATGTGGAAGCTCCGCTGCCTCCGGATCCGGCAGAACCGGAAAATCTTGCCAATGCGGCTGCCTCCATGAAACTTTCTTTTGTGGTTGTGACCAGTGTGACCCGTGATGATCTGCCGGATGGCGGTTCTGCCCATTTTGCAGCTACGATCCGGGCTTTGAAAGCGAAGATTCCCGGCGTCCGTGTGGAAGTGCTGGTTCCGGATTTCAATTTCGTCAAAAAAGATATGCAGACTGTTCTGGATGCTTGCCCGGATATTTACAATCACAATGTGGAAACAGTGGAGCGTTTGACTCCGTTGATCCGTTCCAAGGCGCAATACCGCCGTTCGCTGGATGTTTTGCGTACAGCCTATCAGATGACCGGCGGAAAGATCCCTGTGAAATCCGGGATCATGGTCGGTATGGGTGAAACGGATGAAGAAGTTTTGCAGACGATCCGTGATATTCGTGATACCGGTGCAGAATTTCTGACTGTCGGACAATATCTGCCGCCTTCCAAAGATCATTGGAAATTGGAACGTTATGTGGAACCTGCCACCTTTGAAGCCTGGGGTAAATAT
>JAGCNI010000112.1 GCA_017646015.1 Lentisphaeria bacterium | reverse complement strand
TGCGCTGGTGGTTGGATTGGTCGCTTCGATTCTGAACCGGGCATCCTGGATGGGGAACGACAGTTCTTCTGCCGGACGTACAGCTCACGAACAGAAGATGGCATCGATCCTCGGTACATGGCGATACGGATTCACCATGGCAGTACTCGGTCTGATCGGTTTTATGATGATCGGTCTGATGAACCACCGCAACTTTGCTGAAGAAGCAAGAGAGATCCGCATGACCTTGAGTCAGCGTGTCGATACAGAAGTTGCTCCCGACCCCACAGCTCAGGCACAGTTAATGAAGAATCTCTCCGCGATTCCGCTTCAGGAACACCGGATCGGAACAGATCTTCCGCTTTCCCAACAGAAAAATCTGGATACTCCGTGGCTGGATACAGCACATGAACATTACGGTAAAGATCCGAAAGGCAATTACATCTTCCAGAAATTCCGTACTCTGTTTTATCAGATGATGCTGCCGATCTCCCTGCGGAAAATCCTCCCGGTCGGAATGGTCGGTCTGTTTGCCCTGCTGATGATTATGCTGTTGGTCTCCACAGATGATACCCGCATTTTCAATTCAGCCTCGACGATTATTCAGGACATTGTGGTGCCTCTGTGCCGCAAGCCGATCTCTCCTCAGGCACACGTGAAACTTTTGAAAATCAGTTCCATCGGCGTCGGCATCTTCTTCTTTGTCAGTGCCATGCTGTTTACCCAACTGGACTACATCAATATGTTCATCACCATCATGGCTGCGATCTGGCTCGGCGGTGCGGGACCTGTTATGCTTCTGGGATTATACACACGTTTCGGCACAACAGCCGGCGCATTTTCTTCGATTTTCCTGGGTTCCGGGATCGCCATCACGGGCATGACCCTGCAGGCGAACTGGGCGGAACATGTTTATCCGTATCTGGAAAATCACGGTTGGACAGTTCCCATTGGAAACGTCCTTGAGAAGATCACCTCATACACCTCTCCGTATGTCGTATGGAAAATGGATCCGGTGAAATTCCCGATCAACTCCATGGAAATCTATTTCATTGCCATGATGACCGGACTTATTGCCTATATCATCGTTTCCCTGCTGACCTGCCGCAAACTGTATGATTTGGACAGACTTCTGCATCGTGGAAAATATCGTATCGACGGTGTTGAGATTTCTCAGAAATGGACTTGGAAAAATGCCTTCTCGAAAATCATCGGTATTACACCGGAATACACAAAAGGTGACAGGATCATGACGTACGGAGTCTTCTGCTACTCATTCATCTGGTCGGTAGTCATCGCATTCCTGGGTACCCTGATCTGGAATTTCTTATCGCCACTGCCGCCGAAATGGTGGAGTTACCATTTCTTTATTACTCTCTTCGGCGTGACCGGATTGATCGGAATGGTCTCGACCGTCTGGTTCCTCATCGGAGGGATCATCGATATGAAACGCCTTTTCAAAGACTTAAAAAATAGAGTAGACAACCCCCTCGACAATGGGACAGTCGTGGGACAAATTTCTCTTGCAGATGCAAATGAATTGAATCAACAGGAACAAAATCAAACAAAGGAAGGAAAATGATCATGAAAAAACAAAATGTAAGAACTTTCACTCTCATCGAGCTCCTCGTGGTGATTGCCATTATTGCAATTCTCGCTGGTATGCTGCTGCCGGCATTGAACAGTGCCCGTGCCAGAGCGCATGCCATCGCCTGCACCAGCAACTTGAAACAAGTCGGTCTCTCCATGCACATGTATGCCATGGACTATAAAGATAACTTTTTCAATGCTGCAGGCGGCAATGTCGCAGTCGGTGATACCACTTACAAAGCAACATGGGGGCTGAAACTGGAACAGTGCGGTTACATTGCCAAACGCGCCAAAGAAGTCCGCTGTACCGTCATCAAGGTGCCGAATCGCGACAATCAGACTGCTTATGATAATAACTGGTATCAGTACACATACGGTTCCCCGGCTTATAGCAGCGGTTATTGCATCAAAATGGATGCGGCTCTCTACAACAGCAAAATGAGTACCTGGGTGAGCTACTCCGGTTCTGTCGGTCAGAATATGCGTATTCTGGCTGCCGATGTTCAGCGCGGATCCGCCGCAGGATATGCTGATGCTGCTTTGGAATACGGCTGGGCTGAACTCTTTGATGATAAGAGCATGGATACTTCCCGTACCTTCGGGTTCGTGGCTATGGCACACAGTAAAACGGCAAATCTCCTGATCGTTGACGGACATGTTACTCAGGCTCGTGCCAGCGATCTCCAGGCAAAGAAATTTGCATACTATTCTTATGGAAACAACAACTGGGGACAGCCCTTCTCGTTCCCGCGTGCGTATGCTCTGAAAACAGCGGTCATCAAGTTCTGAGCGATCTCAGGATAATATGCTGAATTAAAGAACATCGTTCAACTCAAAAAAAAAGAACAGATCGAGTCCCGTCAAAAACGGGAATGGCGGTTTGTACCCAAAAAACTTGAAATTTTTCAGACTTTTTTTCGTAAAAAAGTCAATAAACAATGCCGTAAAAACATTTTATGGCATGATAGAAATCAAAAGCAACAAAAAATGGCAATACTATTTGAAATTGCCCAGGAGAAAAAAAATGAGTAAATTAGCGATCAATGGCGGTTCTCCGCTTCTCAATGCAGATATGTACGTTCGTCCCCTTCAGTGGCCGATCCGTGATGCTGTCGGGGCACAGCATCTGCTGGATGTTTATTATTCCGGCAAATGGAGCTTCAACTCCGAAACAGAACAGAAATTTGAAGAAGAATTTGCAGCGGCACACGATGCAAAATACGGAATCTACATGGCAAACGGTACAGTCACACTTCAATGTGCTCTGGATGCCCTCGGAATTCAGCGCGACGATGAAGTCATTGTTCCGGCTCTGACTTGGGTCGCAACAGCCATGGCAGCCTATTATATGGGAGCGAAAGTGGTCTTTGCGGATATTGATCCGGAAACTATGACTCTCTCCCCCGAAGCATTTGAAAAAGCCATCACACCGCGCACAAAAGCAGTCATTCCTGTGCATCTGTACGGCTCTTTTGCGGATCTGGAAAAGATCATTGCCATTGCCGACAAACACAACATTGCAGTCATTGAAGACTGTGCCCACATGCATGGCGGCAAATGGGCTGGCAAAGGTGCAGGTTCCTGGGGTAAAGTCGGCAGCTTCAGCTTCCAGCAGAGCAAGACCATTGCTTCCGGTGAAGGCGGTATCTGCCTTACCAATGATTCCAAACTTGCCGAACTTCTCTACCGTGCAAAACACATCGGATATTCCCGTGCTGAAAAACAGGGTTCCGCCACCTCCAAACCGCCGATGGGAATGCCCTGCTACAATTACCGCGGTCTGGCATTCACAGCACAGATCCTCCGCGACCAGCTCCCCGGACTCACTGAACGTCTGGAAAGATACCGGAAATTCGTTGAAATCCTGACCGCAGAAACTGCCGGGATCGAAGGTTTCCGTCTCCAGAAACAGGGACGTCTGGCAACCTTCCAGGGTTTCTATGCTACAAACCTCTTCTTTGAAGGTCCGCGCTGGGAAAAGATCCCTGTCACAAAAATTGCCGAAGCAATGCAGGCTGAAGGTACATCCTACTATTGCAAAAATTACGGTCCTGTCAAAGATCATCTGCTCTTCAATATGCGTCCCGGCGAATTCTCCTGGCCTGAAGACGGCGCACCGAACGCCTACCATGTCTGGGAACGTTCACTGGTCTTCCCGCATCAGGAACTGTACGACATTGAGTTTGCACCCCGTCTGGCTGCTGTCATCCGTAAAATCTCTGAAAACGTCAGCGAACTGTAATGAAAGCGGGATTCGGTATCAGTATCATCACGCCCCGTCTGGGCGTGGAACTGGCAGGATTCGGTCCATGGCTTCACCGCACGGCTACCGGGATCCGCGAGGATCTGGAAACCCGTGCCGTTGCCGTGGAGGACAATGACGGCAGGATCGTCGTCATCGCAGCCTGTGACATTATCAGTCTGCCGCAGGAAGTCATCAGTTGTGTAAGAGATCTGGTAAGGAAGAAATATCCTGACCTGACAGATGCCCAACTGATGATTTGTGCGACCCATACTCATTCAGGACCGGCAGTGCGTGATTTCCGGGGATGGGGCTGCGCTGATTCCCCGTTTGTCCGCACTCTGCCGCAACGGATCGCCCCTGCCCTGATCCAAGCACTCTCTTCAATGGAAGAGGTGTTGTTTCAAGTGACAAAGGTTCCTTGCACAGGTATCGGCATCAACCGTATGCACGAAAGCCGGACACCGGAACCGGAAGAGGTTTTTGCGGACGGCTGGCAGCCTGAACATTCTGAATTCACCGATACGGAAACGACCGTTGCCGGATTTTTCAGAAAGAAGGATAGATCACTGGCTGGTTTTCTGTGCAACTTCGGTTGTCATCCTGTCAGTTGCTGTGCCGAAAACTCTATCATACACGGAGATTATCCCGGTCTTGCCATGCACAAGGTGATGGCGGCACATCCCGGTTCGGTCGGTGTATTTCTGCAGGGAGCACACGGAGATATCAACACGGGTTGTGTCCATCAGCCGTCTGAAATATCCACGCAGGCATTGGAATGTTTTTCAGACCGTCTGGCAAAAGCTGTTGAAAACGGTTTGAGCCAACTGACGGAACTTTCCGACGAAGCAAGACTTGTCTGGCATCGCGAGGAACTCTCCTGTACGATCGATCCGGAATTCACTCTTGAATTTCTGAAAGGTGCCTTGAAAAAACAGCGGAATTTCCTGACAGAGCAGAAAGATGATACAACCTGGGATGCACAGTTGGCTGCCGTATATTGCGACGGAGCGGAAGCTCTTCTGAAACAATATGGCACAACAGGTTTCCCGAAACAGATCCCCGCTATGCTCCACGGGATCCGTCTGAATGAATTGGTGCTGCTGGGGGCCCCGTTTGAAATGATGCAGGGTATCCGCAGACAGGTTTGCGGAGTCTCCGGAAACACATACCCCGCCGTACTGAGTCTCTGCGGAGACGCTCTGGGCTATGCGCCGGACCGTGAATCTGCGGAACAGGCAAAACTGTATGAAAGCAAACTTGTCCCTCTGATCAATGGATTGCTGCCGTACGGAAACGTATGGAACGAGCTTCCGGAAGGACTGATTGAGTTGAACCGCAAACTGAACAACGAATCAAAATAATAAACAGAAGATTGGGAGTCAATCATGTTTACAGTAGAAAGCGAACGCAGACGAACAAATCCTGATTATGAGATCTATATTCCGGCAGCTGAGGAATTGCATCTTCATGACGGAGAAAATGAACTCGTGAAAATTCTGCAGTGCAAAGATAAACTGAAAGCATTCTGGATTCAGGGATCCGCAGAAGGTCATCCTGATACCCGTTACGTTTCAGCGGAATCCACTGACGGTGGAAAAACCTGGTCGAAACCGCGTCTGCTCCTCGGCGGTGATCATGATCCGGAGACCGGCAAACGGCGTATCTGCGGAGGTTTCCCGATCCGCAATGCAAAAGGACGTATCTATTTCTTCATCAACCGCAGCACCGGTGTGCAGGATCCCGTTGAAAACGGAGAATTCGTCATCTACACAAGCGATGATGACGGGGAAACTCTGGAGAACGAAACCGTTATCACTTATCCGAAATGTGCGGAAATCGACAATGATGATCCGTCCATTCCTCCGGCATGGACTCCTTTCACCGCACCCATCCGTCTGAAATCCGGACGTTATGTGGGCGGCTGCACACACTGGTGGAGTCTGACCAAATCCAAAGATCGCGAATACTGGGACTGGAGTCTTGCCGAATCCAGCGTTGACATGTACTATATTGACAATCTGGATGACAATCCTCTGCCGAAAGACATTGTATTCAACTGGGATAACGCCGGATTGAAAGGTCTGGTGGCACGTCATGCGACCCATCCCCGTTATTTCATTGCACAGGAACCCAGTGTCATTGAACTGCCGGACGGACGCCTGCTGGTTGTGTTCCGTACTTCTGCGGGCTCTCCGTTCTATGCAATCTCCGAAGATCAGGGTACAAGCTGGGGTCCGACAAAACGTCTGCTGTATGCTGATGGAGAAAACCCGATCCTGCATCCGCGGAGTCCCTGTCCTATCTGGGAAATCGGTCCCAAAGG
>JAGCNI010000111.1 GCA_017646015.1 Lentisphaeria bacterium | reverse complement strand
GTTATACTATTCATCAATTTTTCTCCTTTGATACCGGATCTTGAAAATAACTCATATACTATTACTATATATGCAGTTCCATAAAAATCAATATGTCTGAAATGAAAAATCTTCAGTAACGTGATCATGAATAAAGGATCCACATTTTTTGAAGGGATCTTTCATCTTCCGGCAGAAATCTGTTATTATTCCAGAATATGGAATTTTCAATGTTTTTTTATTGAAAAAAGGGCATGGAAATTATTTTCACTCTCTTGCAAATATCGGGAATACACTTATAATAAGAATATCTTTTATAAAATGCGAAATATAAATGAGATAAATTCTAAAATATGGAATTTGAACGATGAATAATACTTTGCATAACGGGCTGAAGATTTTGGATTTTCTTGCGACGAAAGCGGATGCGTTATCGATCAAGGAAATAGCAGAACATTTTCAATTACCTAACAGTCATATATGCCGTCTGCTCAAATCTCTGGCAGAAATCGGATATGCAGAACAACTTCCCGGGAGTCGCAAATACCGTATCAGTCTGAAGATTTTGAATCTTGCCAATGCCAGATTGAAGAAAGAGAATCTTTTGAATGTGTCACGTCCGTATCTGCATCAGCTGGCAGAAAAATTGAATGCAGCGGTTTTTGTGACCCGTCTTTATTGTGGTTATTCATTGATCATCGGCACAGAGGCACCGCCGTTTTTTACAGAGACAAGTAATATGATCATCGGCACGCTGCATTCTCCTACGAGTTCAGCGTGCGGGAAGGTGTGTATTGCCTATTCGCCGGAGGAAGTCCGCCAAACACTGTTGAATGAGATCGACTGGTCAGAAGCGGGAGATTTTCAGGGACGTCGCAAGGATTTTGAAGAAGAACTCATCCTGATCCGTCAACGCGGCTATGCATTGCGTGATATTCCCTGTCGCGTGGGGGCGGTCGGAGTTCCACTTTTTGAGGCGGATGGTATTTTGAACGGTGCGTTGGGAGTCATGCTGCCGCCGCAACGCCAGCGGACAGATGAATTGTGGCAGAATGTGATAGAAATGACACTTTCCTGCGGCAAATTAATCTCATCGGCGCAAGGTGCTTCTCTGGAAGAATATCCAAACTATAACATATCAGCAAGGAGGAAAAAATGAATTCTGCTGAAATCAAAGAAGCCGCACGTTCATTGGGTGCGGATCTGGTCGGAATCGCTCCGGTGGAGAGATTCGAGGGGATGCCGGAAATATCTGATCCCCGTACATTTGTGCCTGAAACACGTTCGGTCATTGCTGTTGGGTACCGGATCCTTCGCGGATCGCTGCGCGGAGTGGAAGAAGGAACCAATTTCAGCAGTATCTATGGTTTTTTCGGAGCGACGTATATGGAAAAGATGTATATGTCCCGAATGGTTTATGATCTCTGTTGCATGATCGAAAACAGCGGTGCGGTTGCAGCTCCGGTTTTGAGCTGTCGTTGTGCTGATCAGAGCTTTGTTCCTGATTACAAAGAATATGCACATGCAGCTGGACTCGGTTCCACCGGAAAAGGCGGATTTTTCCTCACTCCGGAATACGGACACCGTCAACGTTTGGCTTTTATTTTCACTTCTCTGGAATTGGAAGGCGATGAAGTGATCGAGTGTGACTTCTGCAAAGATTGTGATGCCTGCATCAAAGCCTGTCCACTCGGTGCCTATAAAGCTGATAACTCTCTTGACCTGAATCTGTGCCGTCAGTGTCAGAATGGCGCAAAAGTCATACCGAATGAAGAGGTTGACCGCTGTGCATCTGTCTGTGCCCGTGCCTGTATGGTTGCATTGGAAGATAAAATCGGCAATCGTTTTCATGCAAAATTCCGCAAACGTTCTGTCTGGCAGCGCGGAATCCACGGGGAATCACTCACTTCCGGAACTCCGTTCATTGGTGGCAAATGCCCCGATAAAATTGAAGGAAAATAATTATGGAAGCTATTGATGTAAAAAATGCAGCGCGCCGTTTTGGTGCGGATTTGATCGGGATCGCTCCTCTGAGTCGTTTTGAAGGAGTTGGTCAGCAGAATGATCCCCGCAGTATTTTTCCGTTGGGGAAAACGATGATCGTGATTGGGAGACGCATTCTCCGCGGTTCTCTCCGTGGAGTTGAATCCGGGAATTCTGCACAGGTGTCATTCTGTGATTTTGGTTTTTATATGCTTGAAGATCAGTATCTTGCCAAAACAACTTATGATCTTGTGCTCTGGATGGAGAATCAGGGGGTGGAAGCGGTTCCCATGTTCGGGTATGATGTGGATGCCACGGCGGGAGTTACGCTTGGAGCTCCGGTCAGTGAAGGAAAACCTGCACCGGATGTTTATGTGGATTGGAAACTTGCCGCACACCTCTGCGGTCTGGGGGAAGTCGGTAAAAACGGATTGTTTATCACGCCGGAATTCGGAACTTTGCAGCGTTTTGCCATGATCATTTCCGATCGTGAATTCACACCGGATGAAATTGTAACACGGAATGTCTGCAATGGATGCAACGCCTGTACGGAAAGCTGTCTTCTGAACAATACACTCTGCAAAAAATGTACTCAGGGTGCAGTTCAAACTGATTTCGGGCGTTTTCATACTGTGGATAAAATTTCTGCTGCATGCGGCAGAGCCTGTCTGGCAAGTCTGGAAGAACGCGGACTTGTGACACATAAATTTGCGATTCCGTCCCGTAAAATCTCTGAGGTGAAATAATGGAAAAGAAAAAATTGACTTCACAAATGCTCAAAGAGTTGGCAGATAAACTTTGTGCGGGCGGCGGAGGAACTAAAATTCTCGGAGTTGCTCCCATTGAACGTTTTGCCGGGGCTCCGGAACGGATGCATCCGAAAAATATTTTTCCGGATTGCAAAAGTGTGATTTCCATTGTGCAGCCTATTCCCCGCAGTACTTACCGCGGTATTACGTCGGGAACTTACTGGTCGAATTATACTTATTACAGCTATAACCGGCTCAATATGCTGTTCCGCCCGATGCTCACTTTGGATGTTGCCCGTTTTATTGAAGATCATGGGTATGAAGCAGTTCCGATTTATCCGGGGGTTCCTGAAACTTATCCGAACAATCCCCGTCCGGTTGCTCCTGACCGTCCTGCACCGGAGATCAATATCAACGTGCGGATCGCGGCTGTTGCCTGCGGATTGGGAGAAATCGGCTGGTCGAAAGTTTTTATTCATCCGGTTTATGGTCCCCGTGTCCGTATCGGTACGATTCTGACCGATGCTGAACTGGAAGCGGATGAACTGATCGAACCGAAGACACTCTGCAAACGCTGTATGAAATGTGTCCCGGATTGTCCCGGTAATGCCATTCCCCGCCCGGGTGACCGTCCTTCCATCAAAATCAAAATCGATGATAAAGAATATGAGTGGGGCGATGTTCACATGGGTCGCTGTACCGCCACGCATCACGGGATCAATTACAAAATTTCACCGTTTATGAAACGCTTTTTCCCCGGCTTCAATCTGGATATCACCCAGAGCAATATGTCCGAAGAGGTGGCGTACAAGACTGCATATACGCTGGCATTGGGAGCATGGGGCCGCCATAATCCGGAATTTCCCGGAGATTATGTCAATCCGTTTTATAAACAAATCCTCTCTCATACCGGTTATTTCGCAATTTGCGGAGCTCGCGGTTGTATCCGTGCCTGTATGGAATTTCAGGAAAAGACTCATAATATTGAACAGGATACATTCCAGACTCCGGTATTTCCAGACGGCAGATGGGAACTTCCTTCTCCTGAAAACGATGAAACAGGCGGGATCGTAGAGAAAAAAGCTCTCTGCGAATTGTATCAGGATCCGGATGTGGATGCCGGTTCCTGGAAATAACAGAGTGTCACAAGTATATGGAAGCTCTTACCATGTCTTCTTTCGCTATTATGCGGGAAGATTTGAAAAAGTCATGAACCCGTAAAGGCGTATCACGGATATTCGATCCGGGAAGAATATCCGTGCATTTTCTGCAGATATTCCTCCTGATCCATGGGAGTGGACAATGCGGCGATTTCTCTGCCTGTCCGTGCATCTCCGTAGAGCAGATCAATAACGTTCAATGCGAGCATTTTTGCAGAATCCACATATGCCTGAACTGGATCTGTAACCAGGAAATCCACGGTATGAGCAGTTCCGGAGAAACCTCTGAAATATCCGTGAATGGATGGTTTGATCATGCTTACATCGCCCATATCTGTGGAGGACGGGCGGTATATCCCTGTGATAAAAGGAGCCTGCGGAGCAATGAAATTCAGTACATTGTTCCGGTGAAGTTCATCCAGTTCCGGATAATTGATCAGTGGCATGAAACCGAAAATATTTTCCACAACCGCTTTCCCGCCGAAAGCAATGGCGGCGGCATGAACACAACGGTCAACTTTTTCCGAGGCATCCTGAACAGCCTGAGGAGTTGCCCCGCGAACCTGCAATGTGAATACTGTATGATGAGGAACCACATTGACCGCCTGACCTCCATCGGGGATATATCCATGGATACGGACATGATCTTCATCCCGGAAAGTGTCCCGTTGAGCATCCAGCATAGCCATTGCCGAACGCATCATGGAAATTGCATTGATCCCCTGTTCCGGATAGGCTCCTGCGTGAGCAGATTTTCCTTTGAAGATCAAACGTTTCATTACAAAGCCGTTGAATCCGGAAACAGTAAAGTTTTTATCTCCGGCATGAAGCATCAGAGCGATTTGTGTATCTTTGAATTCATTTTCAGCGATCATCTGGGATTTTCCGCCGAAGAATTGCAATTTTTTTTCAGCGATCAGACTGGCGATATAAGGTTGATCCTGACATTCTTCCGAGGGGGTTGCCATGAAAGAAATTTTCCCCGAAAGATGTTGGAGAACTTCCGGGAGACATAAGGCTTTGGCGCATCCGAGCATGGCATTGAGTGCTGCATGATGACCGCAGGCATGGGCGGCTCCGCTGGTTGTATCTGCAAAGGGATGATCGGGTACGATCAGCGCATCCAGTTCCCCGAGTACAGCTGTCACAGGTCCGGGTTTTCCGGTATTCAGATCTGCCCGGACTCCGGTAATTGCAATGTTTTTCCGCACGTTGAGTCCCAGACCGGCAAGATATCCTGCAACGAACTCAGAGGTCTTGTATTCTTTGTAAGCCAATTCCGGGATATGCAGCAGATATTCCCCGTTGTCGATCAACTCCTGTTTGTGTTCATCGAGAAAATGACAGATAAACTCTTTCAATTCATTTTTATTCATATAGAGCCTTTTGCCCTTTTATTTTCATTCAGAAATTCCCGGATCCTGCGGAATGCTTCACGCAATTTTGAAGATTCCATTGTAAAAGCGATCCGTACATGATCCCGATATGTCTCTCCGCCGTAGGCACTTCCGGGAATCAGGGCGACCTGTTTCTGTTTCAACAATGCAAAGGCAAATTCTTTTCCGTTCATACCGCTTCCGGAAACATTGAGAAATGCATAAAATGTGCCGGGGATCCCCATACAGGTGATTTCATTGATCGAGGATATTTCTTCCAACACACAGTTCCGGCGTTTTTCAAATTCTTCCCTGATATAATTTTCAGTTCCTTCTGTTGAGAGAGCTTCGATCGCTGCATATTGAGCCGGAAGCGGAGCACAGGCAACAATATTTTCTGTCATCTGGGTCATAGCAGAGATGATTTCCTGCGGTGCCAGAGCCCAGCCGATCCGGTATCCTGTCATGGCAAAACGTTTGGAAAAACCGTTGATGACAACTGTACGTTCTTTCATGCCGGGACAACTTAAAATACTTTCACATTTTCTGTTGTCATAGACCAGATGACTGTAAATTTCATCGGAAATAACAATAATATCATGTTTGATTGCGATCGCAGCGATCTTTTCAAGAGTGGTACGGGGAATCACAGCCCCTGTTGGATTGGAGGGTGAATTCAGGATCAGAAGTTTTGTTTTTTCTGTAATTTTCTTTTCGATCTCTTCCGGAGAAACAATGAAATGATCCGCTTCTTTTGTCTCCACAAAAACGGGGACTGCATTCAGCGATTTGACCACTTCTTTGTAATTGATCCAGAACGGAGCCACAATAATTGCTTCATCCCCCGGATCAAGCAGACTCCATAAACTCAAATATGCTGCTTCCATTGCTCCGACAGTTACGATCACCTCCGAAACAGGATCCAATTCGATTCCGTATTCCCGGCTTGCTTCGGATGCGATTTTTTCACGCAGTTGGATCAAACCTGCATTGGCACTGTACCGTGTTCTGCCCGCCATGACTGCATCGCAGGCGGCAAGACGGATGTTTTCAGGCGGAATAAGATCCGGATCGCCCAATGTGAGGTCGATGACATCGGAATATTTCCGGGCTTCTTCATAAATCTTACGCGGTTCAGATGGTGTCAGATTTTTTGCTCTTTCTGCAAGTTTCATAAATCAACCTTTTGTATTTTATTTTGTATATAATTGCTTCTTTTGACAATAATATAGTCTGAAAAATATAAAAATACAATAGATTAAAATTGTTGTTTGTTGTCTGAAATTGCTGATCAGGAGTTTTTGTTTCTGATTTCCGATGGAGTTTTTCCGCAATGTTTTTTGATTCTTCGTGAGAAATGTGCGGTATCGGAAAAACCTGTATGGAAAGCGATTTCTTTGATTGTAAGATCCGAGTATTTCAATAATTCCAATGCTTCTTCACAACGCATCTCCCACAATTTTTTCATGGGGGTGCTTCCTGTTTCGCTGTGATATTGGCGCAGGAAAAGATATTTACTTTTTGCGGCGATTTTTGCCAGATCATCCAGTGTGATTTCTTTTCCGAGATTCCGTGCCATAAAGTTATCCACTTCTTGTACAAAGGATTGTTTTACGATCTGCGGCATAAAGGAAAATATTTTCAGCATCAGAGTAATATATTCGTCTGCAAAGGGAATTTCGCCTTCGTTTTGCGAAAGATCATAAAGCATGGATGCCATAGGCCGCAGAATGGTGGGGGAGGGAATTTTCTGTATGATTGATGTTCCGGAAAAAGAGGAATCTTCAAAGACAATGAAAAAACTTTCCACGGGGCAGGTTTCATCACTTGTTTCGCAATGATAAACTCCTGCGGGATAAAGCACTGCATCTCCTCCGGAAAGAGTGAGATGCTGTTCTTTTCCGGAAACATGCATGATCCCTTTGGTAACAATGATCAGCTCGTGATAGGGATGAGTGAAAAATCTGTTATGCCATTTCCGGGAGGCTTTGATTCTGTCGATATGAAGAAATTTTGCCATGATATTCAGTTCCCGGAATTTGCTTTTCCCCACCAGTCGGGGAGTTGTTCGCCGAGTTTGACTGTTTTCAGCGGTTCAAGTGATAAGAGGATCTCAATATCTTTTGCGGATCCATCCAGCTGCATCATGAATTCGCGACAGACTCCGCAAGGTGTTCCGCTGCTGCCGTTGGGCATGACTGCAACCACTTTTACAATTCTGTTTTCGCCGTTTGTGAGCATATTTGCCATGGCATTGCGTTCGGCACACATCCCCATGCCGCAGGCTGTATCAATACAGATTCCCGTATAGATATTGCCCTGATCGGTCAGAATGGCTGCTCCGACACTGCCGACTTCCATGAACGGGGAAAGTTTCCGTTCGCAACGGACAGCTTTCGCGCGTTCATAAAGTTTTTTCCAGATTTCAGTTTCCATTTTCCACTCCTGTTTTCAATATCCGGCTTAACGATCCATAAAGATATGATCGCCTTTTTCGGTCAATGCAGTGTTGTTTTTGCGTCTCAGATATTGATCATTTCCCGCTCCGGAATCAATGAATATTCCCAGAGAAGTTCCCAGATGATAACTGTTGCTGCTGCCTGGCAGTGGAGCGGAACCTTCATAACGGTCGTTCCCGCCCCGTTCAAAGAAGAAACTGATCCCATTCTGATGAGCAGCGGAATAACTGCATGAGCCCCAGCCGGAATGATAATGATCATCGCCCTGATCATCGGCGAAAAGCACGACCGTTTCATCCCATGAGATCCCCAGCGAAACACAATGGAGTGTCCGGTACACATCATTTCCGCCTTTTTCAATAAAAGCACCTAACGCCTGATGGGCGGCGAATCCCTGTGAATAACGTGTTCCCAGATAGAAATCATTTTCTGTTCCCTGATCGCAGCAGATCCCGTAACCATAATAATATCCGCCGCCTTGCGTAAAAGTTCCGCCGTCATAACGGTCCCGCCCGTTTTTATCCAGGAGGATCCCGATTCCGCCGGAGGCAAAAGGTCGCACTCCGAATCCGATCCCCTGTCCCCAGCCGTCAAAATGACCGCGGGTATTGTAAGAGGTCTGCTGATTTCCTTTACAGATATAGAGATCATCGCCGGAGCTGTCCAGAAGTATTCCGAGTCCTCGAACCGATCCCATTGCCTGACCGAAATGCTGTACGGTATAGTTGTCATTTCCTGTCTGATCGATCAACATGCCAACGCCGAAAAATGCCGCTGCCTGAGACATCCGTATTGCCCGGTATGTATCATTCCCTTTGGCATCATAAAGGATCCCGATCCCGCCGAAAGCGGAGCCCTGTACCATTTCAATTCCAGTGTATGTGTCATTCCCGTTCAGATCCAGAAGCATTCCCACACCGAGATCGCCGCAACCCTGTCCGGTGGAGTCGGTGGAGGTGTAATAATCATTCCCGTCGCAATCTACAAACAGGGCTGTGGTGATTTTCTCTCCGACCGGAGTTGCCTGATTATTCAGATATATATCATCTCCGCCCAAATCAATGATCAGTGCAGCATCGGTCGTATGACAATCATTTTTATAGCCGGCAATGATCACATGACCGTATTCTGTATTTCTCAGATAGAGAGCATTCTTTTTTCCGGCAGCCAGTTGTTTCAGACGGTTCAACAGGAATTCATCCCGGATCAGAGCTGCGGTTTGAGCCTGAGCAAACAGAGCGTTCCAGTCGATCCTGTTGAGGATCTCAAAAACTTTCAATGTCCGGCGTACACTTGGAACATCCGGTTCATAGCTGAGCATGTGATAGTTGCAAATGCTTGACAATGCCGCATTACGGTTTTTGCGGACAAATTTCATTTCATCTTTTGAGAGTTTTGCGAAAGCCTTTTTATGCAGTTCATTGCAGCGTTTCAGGATACGGATATAGTAATCAGCGATTTCTGTAACTGTGGCATCTTCTCCGGGACGCGGATTTTTCTGCATCCATTCCTGAAGCGACTCCGGAGTGTTGTATGTGGCAAAATCCAGCATATATTTTCCCAACGGTAAAAGTTCTGTCCACTCTTTTTCCTCTGCGATTTTATCCGTCCATTTCCGGCTGACCTGTTCGATGCGGAAGGGATTGCGGATCAGATAACGGAAGATCGGCAGACGGTAAGCATCGGTCAGACTGTCAATATCGGTCAGACGCTGGCGCAGATCATCAAGATTGTTCCGGAGTGGCGGTTGGATCAGATATTTTGCATAATTTTTCCAATCCGGCGGCAGTTCTTTTTCAAATTCTGCGGCTCCGGCAGGTTTGCGGTACGGTTCAAATTTGATCTGATGATATTGCGGGAGGGTCACAGAGATTTCTTTCAGAGATTTTTCTTTGTGTTTCCAGACTTTCATTTTGATTTTTTCACCGGGGCGTGATGTGACTGAAGAATAAGGCGAATTTTCCAAAATCATATCACCTGGCTGTAATCCTTCGGCTTCACCGATCCCGCCGACTGTGATGTAGCGGATGATCTCAACCTGATGATTTTCTTTATATTGAGTCAATGCTGTTTTCAGTTCCGGCAGATCTTTGAGCTTGCGTTTATCGGTGAACATCCCCCAGATGAATTTTCCGGTATAGCCCGGAGTCATCTCTTTGATCGTCATACAGATATCCGCAGCATTGGAGACATCTTCTCCGGCAAATGCGCCTGCACTGGAAAATATCAATCCGAGCAATATGAAACGGGAAAAATTCAAATATCCGGAAATCTTTTGCATGGCAAACTCCTTTATTGTCATGATTACTGTTTATAGCCCTGTTTGTAATATAATGCAGTTGTCTGTGAAATACAAATTTACTTTTATTCTGAACTGTATGTGTACGGAATATACAGCGAAAAAATCTTTTCTTTTTTTCAAAATCTTCTGCTTTTGTGCTTGCATTTGAAATTCTCCGGAGTAATTTAACTCTCAATATCCCGGAAAACGGAGGGGTTCAACAGAAAAATTTTGATTGGAGGAGGAAAGAACAATGAAAAAAGTATTTTCTGCTTTATTGTTGTGTGTGATGATGTTTGCCGGTTCATCGTTGCTGGCGCAGGGGACTCAGTGGTATATTGATTTTGATGAAGCTGTGGCTGTGGCGAAGAAGAGTAATAAGATTCTGTTTGTGGATTTTACCGGATCGGACTGGTGCGGTTGGTGTATCCGTCTGAAAGAAGAAGTTCTTGATAAAAAAGAATTTCTGGATTATGCCGCAAAAAATCTGATTCTGGTGGAAGTTGATTTTCCGCAGAATAAGTGGCAGACTCCGAAAATGAAACAGGCAAATCAGGCATTGGCTGCAAAGTATGGTGTACAGGGTTATCCCACGATCATTCTGATGAAGCCGGATGGTTCTGTGATTGCCAAAACCGGATACCGCCGCGGCGGGGCAGCGGCTTATGTGACCTATCTTCAGAAACTTCTGAAGAAAAACAGCAAGTAAGGAATTTCATCGGCAGATCGTTTCCTGCCGGATCGCAGCGGAGACATTCTGCCGGACTGTTTTGATCGAACTATAAGAGGTTTTTATGCGTAGTTTTTTCTGTGACAGATGCAGTTACGAATTTGATGTTGACATAGATGAAGAGGTGAATGACTCTGAAAATACGATGTTTTGTCCGAAGTGCAATGTGACTCTTGCCCGGATCCTGCCGGAAACTCCGGATCGTATTTTATTGCGGGAACAGCGTTTGGCGTTGCTGCACAGGGAAGAATTGCGGCGTTTTCTCGGATTGATTCTGCAAACCATTCTGCTTTTGGGGATCGGTGCTCTTGTGGAATGGAAACTGCGTTATGGTCTTGTGCAGTTCATCTATGCCGTGTGGTGGGGATGTGTTGCCGGACTCTGGACACGGAGGATCACACGGGAACGTTCCGCTTATTCCGGTTTATTCTCCATGATATTCAGTTGTATTACGCTGGGAATTTTTTATGCGGCAGTTTTCTTGATTCCCCGCGAGATCCCGTTCAAACTTGTTTCTTATCTCTGGTTCGGGATATTTTATCTTTTCGTCTCGGCGATCCCCGCATTCCTGTTCGGTTTTTACGAGAAGAAAAACGAGTTTTGAAGATTGTCAGCCGGACAAGAGTGTTTTTACTGGAAAAATATAGAAAATTAGTGATTTTTCTTTGTGATTTCTGTTGATAAATCATGAAAAGATGGTTATATTGACAGAAATGACAGTTATTCAGGGAGATTTTGAATATGATTTATGAAAAATTGAAAACAGTGGACAGTTCAATACATGGACTGAAAAGCACGGATGGAACCGTTTGGCTCTCTCCGGGATTGCAGGGACGTATTTTTTGCTCGATTGAAGATGAACTGGTGCATAAACTGGATTTTGATATGGCATTGAATCCTTCCGAAGGATTTAACAATATCGGCGGCAACTCTTTGTGGCCCGCACCTGAAGGCGGTGCATTCGCATTCAATTATCCTCATGGCGAATGGACCGTTCAGGACGGGACCAACAAGGTTTGTCCGGTATTGACTGCGACCGGGGAAACTTCTGCTTCCATGGTCAAAAATATTGAATTGCTCAATTCCAAGGGCGTGAATGTTGAATTGGAATACAAACGTGAAGTCAAAGCAGATGATATTTCTGCAACCGCTTCCGCTTACGGCTTGAAAGCAGTCGGTTATACATCAAAAGATACTTTCACTGCGTTGAAAGAATATTCCACCGATGATGTGATCATCAATTCCTGGACTCTGGAACAGTTCTGGGGCGCAGAAGGAATTACCGCTTTCGGTGCGTATGATAAAGAAGATGCTGAACCCAAACAGATCATCAATGATGATTTCTACGGCAATCCTTTGGAACGCATCACTTTTTCGAAAGGTCTTTTCCTCTTCGCTCTGGGCGGTCCGAACCGTTTGCAGATCGGAATCAAAAAAGATTGCGCTCCGCGTCTGATCGGTGCGTATATCCCTGCACAGGAAACTCTGATCATCCGCACAACTGCGATCGAAAAGGGTGTCTATATCAATATCGCTGACAACGATCAGAAAGATGGAGCTTACTCCACAGAAGATATTTACAGTGTGTTCAACGGTTCTCAGGAATTGAATTTCTTTGAACTTGAAACCATTGCTCCGATGATCGTGAAAGATGGCAAACTGGTGGATTCCACACTTGTTTCCCAGACACGGATCTTCAAGGGCAGCAAGGAAAATATTTGCAAATTGCTTGAAACAGAATATAAACTCAACTCCAAGGAGATTGTAAAATGAGCAAGATCAAAACAGTATTCGGTTTCGATATGGAAACCGACATCGGTAGCTGGACTTCCGGTTATGAAGGAATGCAGCATGGTACTCCGGTTATTCTGGACATCCTCAAAAAGCATGACATCAAAGCCACATTTTTCTTTACAGCTGATGCCGCAGAAAAAAATGAAAACATCGTTCACATGGTTCGTGATGCCGGTCATGAAATCGGTTGCCACACTCTCTTCCATGAAACGATCGGTGATGCATTGTTTGAAATCCCCGGTATGATTCCGCTTCTGCCGGAAGAAGTCGAACACCGTATCGAAGTTTGTACTCAGCGCGTTGAAAAAATCGCTGGTGTCCACCCGACTTCATGGAGATGCCCGCGTCTCTGGGGTTCCACTACTGTGGTCAACGCCCTCGAAAGACTCGGTTATACTTCTGATGCAACCTATCCGATGTACTTCTATCGCGAACGTCTGACTCCTTATCATCCCTCCAAAGATGACTGGACGAAAGAAGGGGATATGAAGATCATCGAACTGCCGAACTTTGCAGACCTTTCCATGGACTCCAAAGATCAGTATGGCCGTGATATGGACCAGTGGCCGCTGTGGCGTACTGAATCCGCTGATGCAGTGATGGAACACATCAAAGGATACACCAAGTTCTGCCAGAGCAAAGGTGTCGATCCCTTCCTGTGCTTCTACATGCACCCGTGGGAATTCTGGCCCATGCCCGAAGGTCTGATCTACTCCGGCGAAGGGGCTGTCCTCCCGGATCCCTTCATCGTCAAAAACTGCGGTCCCTATTCCGCAGAACAGTTTGACCTCCTCATTCAGAAACTCAAAGATTTCGGTTCTGTCTTCACGACTGCTTCCGGAGCTCTTGACTGAGTCTGAATATCAGATTTTTTTGAATAGAAACACCGGCAGTACTATGCCGGTGTTTTTTAATGATATACTTATTTTAAAAGGAATAGGATATGCTGAAACTCTGGGACAGACCCAACCGGTTTATTCAACAGGAATGTTGTATGTTCTCCGCCCGTGATGAAGTACAGTTGATGTTTCCGGTAGAAACGATCATGAGAATCACAACTCCAGTAACAGGAAAGGAATATTTCCCCGGAGTCGATTTTGAATATACCCCCGGAAGCCGTACGATCCGTCGTTTGCCCGGCAGCAGCATGCCGTATATCCCTGAAAGTATGATGCGTCCCGGTGAGGATGCTGTCTGTTATCCCGAATCCAATGCCCGGGCTGTGATCGGTGCATGTGATGGCGGAAGACTTTTTTTCAATAATGAAAATTTTTTTGCAGAGAATCAGATCAGTGTTGATTACCGTGCCGTCGCAGTCGATTTCGATCCGGAATTGGATCATCAGAGTGACCGTCTGCCTCTTTTTCGCAAGAAATTGAAAGATCGCAATGCGGTCAGAGTCATGTTGCTGGGTGATAGTATCAGTGAGGGTTTCAATGCGACAGCTTATACCGGCTGTGAACCTTTTTCACCACCCTACATCGAACAGACCACACGTTATCTTTCCGATCGTTTCCGGGCAAAGATCGACTTGCTGAATCATGCAGTAGAAGGAACAGGCTGTGTATTTGCCGAGAGCAATGCACGTGTCTGGGTCAAGGATCGCCCGGATCTTTTGATCATTGCTTACGGAATGAATGATTTTTCAAAAATGACCGGAGAGGAATTTATTGAACGGAATAAAAATATGATCCGCTCCTGCCGTCAGCTTTCTCCGGAATGTGAGATTGTTCTGCTTGCGTCCATGACCGGACACCCTTTCTGGGAACCCACCAAACCGGGGCGTGATGCGGAATTTGCTGTCGCAGCCAGAGATTTTGTCGCTGCATCCGGCAGGGATATTGCGATCGCTGATGTGCAGAAAGTATGGAAAAAATTCCTGGAAAGAAAAGATTTCTATGATCTTTCCGGAAACGGAGTCAATCATCCCAATGATTACGGACACCGTATCTATGCGTCTGTCCTGCTGCATCTGCTGGCGGGGGCGGAGATGTTCTGAGTATTGGATCTCTGCATACAAAAATACCGCCGGACTGTTTGGCAGTTGCGGCGGTATTTTTTATTTTTGCGGGGGATGAGACGGAATATCTCACTGAAAGTACAGGATTTTTTCGCCTTCATCGCTGAGACGGTATTTTTCCCGTGCGACTCTTTCTGCTGCCAGAGAGGAGTGTTCCAGATCATTGACTTCACGGAGAAGAGCCTGACATTCTTCCTGAGCTTCCTTGAGTTCCTGTTCAAGCGAATAGACTTTTTTCTGCATGACAACATATTTCCGGTACACGGGCATGACAACAAATGCCGAGAATATGAGCAGCAGTACAATGATCACCCAAAAGGTGACTGAAAGCATTTTCTGAACTTTATTACTCATAAAAAATCTCCCGTGGAAACATTTGTCCTGCAAAAATTACAGTGACAAATGTTTCCCTGTTTTTATATCATTGGATCAGACCTGCAGAGTCATCAGGAATTCTGCATTGGTCTTCATCTTTTTCAATTTACCGATGATAAGTTCCATGGCTTCAACAGGCGGAACACCATTCATTGCTTTCCGGAGAGTCCATATTCTCTGGAGTTCATCCGGATGGAGCAGCAATTCTTCTTTTCGTGTACCGCTGCGTTCGATATTGATTGCAGGATAAACACGGCGATCCACAAGACTGCGGTCGAGGTGAAGTTCCATATTGCCTGTTCCCTTGAATTCCTCAAAGATGACTTCATCCATACGGCTGCCAGTGTCGATCAATGCGGTTGCAATGATGGTCAGACTTCCTTTGCCGTCGATATTCCGTGCTGCTCCGAAGAAACGTTTGGGTTTGTGAAGTGCATTTGCATCCACACCGCCGGAAAGGATTTTTCCGCTGTGCGGCTGCAAGGTGTTGTATGCGCGAGCCAGTCGGGTGATGGAGTCGAGAAGAATGACCACATCTTTTCCATATTCGACCATACGTTTTGCTTTTTCGATCAGCATTTCTGCGACCTGAACGTGACGTTCCGGCGGTTCATCGAAGGTGGAGCTGACCACTTCCGCTTTCACAGAACGCTGCATATCGGTCACTTCTTCCGGGCGTTCATCAATGAGCAGGATGATCAATTCCACTTCCGGATTGTTTTTGCTGATGGCATTGGCAATTTTCTGCATCAGAACAGTTTTCCCGGTTCTCGGCGGTGCCACGATAAGACCGCGTTGTCCCATCCCGATCGGAGTGATCAGATCCACCACGCGTGTGGATAATTCATCCGGAGAATTTTCCAGGATCAGACGTTGTGTCGGGAAATAGGGGGTCAAATCGCTGAACGGAATAATATTTCTTTTCTTTTCCGGTGCTTCGTGGTTGATGGAATCGACCTTGAGCATGGCAAAGAAACGTTCTTTTTCTCTCGGCGGACGGATTTGTCCGGTGATGAAGTCACCCGTTTTGACAGAGAAACGGCGGATCTGAGACGGGCTCAGGTAGATATCTTCGGAGGAGGGCAGGTAGCTGTATGCCGGAGAACGGAGGAAACCGAATCCATCCGGGAGGATTTCCAGCAATCCGCTGCCGTACATGACACCGTTCCGTTCTGCATTGACACGCAGGATTTCAAATACCAGTTTGGATTTTTCCAGAGCTCCGACCCCTTCAATGCCCATTTCGCGTGCCATAACACTGAGTTTTTCCATGGACATTTCCTGCAATTCGGTGATATTGATGCTCGGAGGAGGTGTTTTGGCTGCTGCATTCTGCGGATCGGCAACGGCTCCGGGCTGATTCGCAGAAAGTGCGGGATCCTGAAGAGGAGGTTGTCCCGGCTGAGCCTGCTGCATCGGAGCTGCCTGCGGAGCCATCGGCTGCTGCATCATCGGCTGCTGCTGAGGTGCTGTCCGGGGCTGTTGATAATTGTTGTATTCTTTATAATCCTGCTGATAATCATTATACATTCCGGCGCGGTTGTAGTTCTGATTCCGGTCATTATTCTGATTATTGTGATAATAGCGGCGCTGATCCTGATAGTCATCATCATAACCGTTCCGGTTATTATTCTGCTGAAAACGGCGGCGCATATTATTATTGTTATTATTGTTGCCGTTATTATTTCTGCGCTGATTGTTATAATCCTGCCGCATCCGGTCATTATTATTTCTGCGCTGATTATTGTTATGCTGCTGCATTCTTTGTTGATACTGCTGCTGATGCTGACGATGCTGTTGTTCATAGTTATTTTCAACAGGATCACGATCATACATATTTTCAGTATCCTGCGGATCTGTCACAGGAGCAGCCGGTTCAACGTATGTGGCATGGATCGGTTCCGGAGCGGGGATATAATCATCGTCATCATCATCGGGCGGACCGAAAGAAACTGCGCCGACAGGTTCATCTGAAACGGGAGCGACCAACAAATCCGGCTGAGCATTGGGGAAAAATTCCGTTTCCGGTGTTTGCTGAATTGCTTTCGGAGGTCTTCCCGGGCCGCGTTTGACCGGCATTTCCGGTTGAGCATCGGCGGGACTGTTGTTCTGGACAGGCTGTTCAGGTGCTTGCTGTTCCTGCGGGAATGCAGTTGCGGTGTTATTTTCTTCGGGGATGGCATTCTGTTCTTTTTTTGCCAAGGTCTGCTGACGGGGCGGTCTGCCGCGTCTTTTCGGTGCCGCTGCGATGGCATCGGCTGCTGCGGGAGGGATTGGATTATTATTTTCCTGATCCATATAATACTCCTGGATTTGTTCTTGCAGTATTTTTTTGAGGTGTGGCATGAAGATACCGGACACCGTTCAATACTGCCCTGTTACAACAATTTTGTTTTAATGATTTTACTTTTTCAGATTCCGGTCCAATTGGAGGCATTGTTCATAAAGTGCTTCCAGAGAACCGTTATTGATAATACCGAAATCTGCCATTTCAAGTTTTTTATCGGCAGAGATCTGGGATGCGATCCGTTTCCGGGCATGGCCTTCTGTCCAGCCGCGTTCCAGCAGACGTTTCATCTGGATTTCAGGAGCTGACCATACTGCAATGATCCGATCCATCTTTCCAGCCCAGTCTGTTTCAAAAAGAAGCGAGGCTTCGACCATGACAAAACGGATATTCTGCAATGCTGCTGAAGCTTTTTCGATCCTCATCAGAATTTCCGGATGCAGAATCGAGTTCAGCCATTGCCGTTCAATTTCATTATCAAATATTTTTTCCGCAATTACTTTCCGGTCGGGAAGATCATTTTCGCCAATGACTTCTTTTCCCCAGCGGGAAACAAGTAATTTTGTGAATGGAGAATTTTTTTCTTCATAAATTTCATGGCAGACTGCATCCGCATCAAAGCAGCACCAACCATCAAATCCACTGAAAATTTTTCTGACTGCAGATTTACCGCAACCCGGTCCACCGGTCAAACCTATCCGTTCCAATATAAAATCTCCTGGTACGTATTCCCCAGTTCTTACTGATATATGCAGCTCTTGTAACCCGATACACAAAGCCGGTCGGCTGTCTTGATAAAAGGGATGATTCGCTGATCCACAATAAAAACAGTATATAAAATTCGGAAAAACATTTGAATCC
Source organism: Lentisphaeria bacterium (assembly GCA_017646015.1). GTDB lineage: Bacteria > Verrucomicrobiota > Lentisphaeria > Victivallales > UBA1829 > SIG94. The sequence continues at coordinate 7,743 of JAGCNI010000111.1, read as the reverse complement.
GTATTGTACTTTATCACATTTTGCGTTATATTCAAGCATAATTTGATTTTTTTTGAAAAATTAAGGAGCTTTTTGATGAAATTTATTAAATCTGAAGAAATCGCCGCAGGAAAATGGCTCGCCCTGAATACAATTACTTATGTCGATAATAAAGGGGTCGAACGGAAATGGGAATCCGTATCCAGAAAAAAATCCGCCGGGGCTGTCGCAATTATCTGTACTCTGATCCCTTCCGGAAATCTGATCCTGGTCCGTCAGTACAGACCGCCCGCCGATGGTATGGTCATTGAGTTCCCCGCTGGATTGGTCAATCCCGGTGAAAATCCAAACGAGACTGCTGTCCGCGAACTCCAGGAGGAAACAGGCTACAAAGGCAGACTTCTCTCCATGATCCCTGATGCGTTCAGTTCTCCCGGACTCAGCTCGGAAATCGTCCGGCTGGCTGTCATGGAGGCAGATGACACTCCGCAGGAGGAATTGATTACAAATTTTGATGAAACAGAAGATATTGAAACCATTCTTGTGCCCCGCGAAAAACTGTTCGATTTTCTCCGGGAGGCATCCGCAAAAGGGGATCTGATCGACGGGCGTGTTTCCGCTTTTGCCGCAGGTCTGCAACTTTCCTGAAACCGGAATTTTTTCAGCGGAACCAGAAAAAAAGAAATAAGGACGTTGCATTGAAAATCGCGTGTGCTGCGATGGGGGCGTAAAGAGATTTGTTTTCTTTATAACATCTCAGAAACCAAAAACCCAACAGGAGCAGACCCGGAAATTGTGCAAGATTGAAATGGATCGCGGCAAACAGTACCGAGAGCAGGATCCCCGCTGTACGTTCCGGCAGCCATTCTTGAAATTTTTGCAGAAAAACAAAACGGTAAGTCAATTCTTCTCCGATCGGTGTAAGAATCACCGCAATGAAAACTGCAATAATAATTTCCGGGGCTTCCCCGTACTGCAACATATACAGAAGCGGATGGGGATAAACAGGCAGATGCAGCCAGGTAAGCAATTTGGAAAAAAATTCGCTCACAATGCTTATGACCGGATAAAGAAGCAGTGTGATCCCTCCGCATTTGAGGAGTTGTTCTATGGAAATTTTTCGCAGATCGAACGCATCTGCCAAGGATGAGGTTTGGTTGTGACGCCGCCAGGCGATCCCCGCACAGCATATAGATACCAACTGAAGCGGTCCTCCTGCCAGCAGGATAAATAACCATAGCGGTTCTCTTGACGGCATCACCTTTTGAAGAATAACCGGAAAAAATAAAAACAGAAACAGCAGTCCCGGTACAATCAGTTTGAAAGACAAGTCGATCTGTTTTTTTTTGTCCGGTGTATTATTCATAATGATTTCAAAAAAGATCAGGCTCCCAGAATCCAGTATCTTCCGGCAATATAAATGGAAGCACAAATCAGAGATCCGATGGAGACGATCGAACCGAATTTCATGAATTCAACAAAACTCAGTTTGTGATTGTTTTGTTCCGCAATTCCGGCAGAAACCAGGTTCGCAGCAGCACTGACCAGCGTGAAGTTACCGGCAAGGCAGACCGCCAATGCAATCCCCCACCAGAACAATTTCTGAAGTCCGGGATTGCCGCCGAACGCTTCCAGCCCCGCGGGCGATTGCAGATAACCTGTCACAATGGACACGACCACAGCAGTAAAAGAAACGTTGTTGACAACGGTCACGATCAGAGCGCAGACCCACATCACAGCCAGAATGATCCAGATCGGATCCCAGCTGCGGGTGAATTCAAAGAGAAGTCCGACTTTGCTCATCAGCCCGGAATATGCCGCTCCTTCCACAACAATGAACAGACCGATGAAGAAGAACAACGTTCCCCATTCGATCTTTTCCAGCATCTGATCCACATTGACTTTGCAGACCAGCAGGCAGAGGGTTGCTCCGCCCATGGCAACAATACAGGGCTGAAGTCCCACAAGACCATGCAGAATGAAGCCCAACAATGTCAGCATCATGATACTGCCGGCACGGAGAAGTGTTGATTTATCGGTGATCGCAGAATTTTCATCCATTTCCATAATGTGAGCACGCTGTTCCAAAGTTACAAACATGCGCTTATTATAATAGATATAAAGACCCAGTGAGAAAATTCCCAGCAGAACTATAATAAATGGAGTCAGATTATAAATGAATGCCATAAAGTCCAGATTCATGGCAGAACCGATGATCAGGTTCGGCGGATCCCCGATCAGGGTCGCTGTACCCCCAATGTTCGATGCCATCGTTTCCGCCAACAGAAAGGGAACCGGATTCACTTTCATCGCAGAAGCAACCACAAAGGTGACAGGTGCAACAAGCAGAATCGTTGTCACGTTATCCAGAAATGCTGAAAGAAATGCAGTCGCCAGTATCAGCAGGATCATGGTCGGCATGGGACGTCCTCCCGCAAATTTGACCGATTTGATCGCTACATATTGGAACAAACCTGTCTTACTCAGAATGTTCACAATGACCATCATCCCGGCAAGTACAAAAATCACGTCAAAGTTGACATAACGGGCAAACACATCCAGCTTTTCATATTTCTGGATCGCTGCAGATTGTGCCGCCGGCAAAAGTTTTTCGATTTGGATCACTTTCGCATTTGCTTCATGTCCCGAACTGTGTCCGGGTCCCGGCAGAAGAACCATCAGCATCAGGATCGCTCCCGCAAGTACCGCAGCCGTCTTGTGAACTTTTTCACTGGCAACAAGTACAAAAGTAATTACAAAAACAATCGTGGCAAACCAGAATTGGAATGTTGAAACCCCATGTGTCGCTGTGGAAGCGAATGAGAGGGCGTGATCAGACAACAGAGCAGCAGTAAACATACTCACTTTCAATAACTCCTTACAAAATCAAACTGTAAATATCAACCGCGGAGAACGTTGCTGACCAGTTCCATAAAACTGATAATGCCGACAAGTTTGGCATCTTGTTTTACAAACAGCACATTTTCTTTTTCTTTCAACAGACGCATCGTAAATTGGATCAATGGTGTCTGGGGCGAAACCGTATTGTTCAAATCACGTTTCATTACATCTCTGATCAACGTGTTTGTTTCTTCCTTGAGAACTTTTTCAAACGGTTCAAACTGCGACAGAAAGTTCAGATTTTCAAGCCGCATGATGTAATCCGGAATCGCACGGCGGATGATCATCTCCGTAGAAATAAGTCCCACCAATTCTCCGGTATCATTCACAACCGGCAGTTCTGCCGCCTTTTCCGCCGCCATAATATCCAGTGCATGACTGATCGGTTCATCCAGACGGACAGTCTTGATATCCCGCTGCATCACATCTTCAGCAGAGAGGGTATGCTTCACCTCCAAACGCAATTTCTGAAGATATTCAATAAACGCTTTCGGTGATCCGGTCGCAGCCAGCTTTTTCGCCGCATCCGGAGAAGAAAGAAAATAACGGGAGAAGGCAGAAAGAACTTTCAGATAAATAACAGAAGTATCTGTCGAAATCAAACTGCAGATCACGATCTGGGTCGGCTGCTTGTCTGTCGGTTGCAAAAGCACAGGCTTGGCAAGAACGCCGATCACTATGTTCAAATCCTCCAGATGCGGATACCGTACATGCGGATATGCAAAGCCGCATTCATACTTGATGTGGATCGAATCTTCCCGTTCAATAATGTCGTGCAGGATTTGTTCCTGCGGACAAGGCAGTCCGATCGTGTTCTTCATGGCTGAAATGATGCTTGAATAAATCTCATTTCTGTCATTACCTTCCAGATTGAAAAAAATCAAATCCGGATTCAGCAAAGTAGCCAGTTGCATTTTTACCCTCTCCTTGATTAAAATAAAATTGTTATCCCGGAAAATCAGCCCGCACAATTCCCGAAATCAGAAAATGCACAAAAATGATCCCCAGAGATTTCCAAATATAAAATTGAAAATGTTTCTGTCTCCTTAACAGAAACACTGCTCTTCCATTGAAAAAACATTCCCGTATCATGATCCGGAAATCAATTTCACAACAAAGCTGCAGTAATATAGCATGCTTTTGACAATTTGACAATATCACCTGACAATAAAAAAGAAAAAATACAGATTTTCCTCCGGATTTTTTTTCAATAATAAAAATCACCCGATCCTTTGAATTTTCTCCGGATCCCTTGCAAAAATCAGGATATGATGATATATTATATAGAATAAGGAATAGAACATTTCAGACAAAAAATGGTGTCGCTCATCCAAACAGAAAGGAAAAAAATGATTTTTTTTTCACGAAAATTTGCTGAAAAATGGAAAAAATCAATAAAAAATCAGATTTTTTTGAAAAAAAACTGGAAAAATAGAGAAAGACACGTTATATTAATAGTCCTGTTTGCACTGAATTGTGCTTTTTTGAGCGCAGGTGAAGTGCATCGGACGATTCCGAAAACAGCCTTGGAACTTGAAAATGAGCTCCGGATGCTGCGGACGGAAACGGAAAAAAGGCTTGCGAAGCTGACAAATGAACGTGATCGTTTGAAGGCTGAGTTGAAAAATCAGAGAGATGAAAATTCACTCGTTCGCAAGGAGCTGATTGAAACTCTTGAAAAGTATTCGATGCTGGCCGAAAAGCTGAAGCGCTATGAAACAAGCGCAGCGGCAGTCATTGAAACCCTCGCACCTAACTATTCCGGGGCAAGGGAGGATGACAAGGCGGAGTCTCTGAGAACTGTTATGCAAAGCTCAGTAGCATTGGCGTCGGCAACTGTAACACTCTGCAATGAAGTAGAAAAAATGCTTGATTTGCCCGGAGTGGATTCTGTGCGCGCCGCCAAGCTCAAAGCAATCATCAGTAACCTCAAGAGCGAAATCCGTAACGTCGTCCGTTTCAATGTCTCCCCCGCTACGCCTGCAGGGTTCTCATCCTGCAGAGTCCTCAACATAGATCCTTCTCTTAAAGCCGCAGTCTTCTCTGCCGGATACCGGAACGGTCTCCGCAGCGGAATGATTTTGCGGACCTCGGACAGTAAAACGCAGTTTCAGGTGATATTGCTGAAGAATTATACTGCGCTCGGTCTCCTGCAGACCGGCAGCTTGAGTTCAATCGGCATTGGTACAAAACTGTATGCAACGAGTGAAACGTCTGCGAAATAATCGAATCGACAATTCACACATAACTAACAAAAAAAGAAAAGCGAGAAAAAGCAAATGGAAGTTCGGGCGGTTACAAAGTATGTCCGGATATCGCCGTCAAAGGCAAACGAGATTTCCCGTCTCATTCAGGGTAAATCCGTTGTCGAAGCACTGGCGATAGTCGAGATCAGTCCGAGAAAAGCTGCAAGGCTTTTTGCGAAAACACTCAAAAGTGCTATCGCAAACGCGGAAAATGATGAAAAAAACAGTGTCAAAAAAGAACAGTTGAAGGTTCTCAAGGCTGCTGCGGATCCGGGTCCGATGCTCAAACGGTATCGGCCGAAAGCACGCGGACAGGCCGGAAGAATCCGGAAACGTACAAGCCACTTCACAGTGGTTCTCACCGAAGCATAAGAGAAAGGGGCATATTGTGGGTCAGAAGGTAAATCCTATCGGGCTGAGATTGGCTCTGAACAAGAATTGGAGTTCCCGTTGGTACGCTGCCAAAGCGTGCTTCGGTGATTGGCTCCATGAAGATCTGAAAATTCGTACTTACATCAAGAAAAATTACAACCAGGCTGGAATCGCCAGAATCGTTATCGAACGCTACAGCAGTAACGTCCGCATCACCATTCAGGCAGCACGCCCCGGTCTCCTCATCGGTCGCAAAGGTACCGAACTGGAAGAACTGCGTGCATCCGTTGCCAAATTGCTGCCGGGCCGCGAAGTGATCCTCGACGTCGTCGAAGTCAAACGTCCTGAAATCAACGCTCAGCTCGTCGGCGAAAGCATCGCTCTGCAGCTCGAAAAACGTATCGGTTTCCGCAGAGCTATGAAAAAAGCCATTCAGTCCGCTATGGAAGGCGGCGCTGAAGGTATCAAGATTCAGTGCTCCGGCCGTCTCGGCGCAGCTGAACTCGCTCGTACCGAACATTATAAAGAAGGGCGTACACCCCTTCACACTTTGAAAGCTAACATCGATTACGGTTTTGCTGAAGCAAACACCACCGCTGGTAAAATCGGTGTGAAAGTTTGGATTTGTCACAAAGAAGCCATGGAGGATATGCAAAATGCCACTAATGCCAAAAAGAGTAAAGCACAGAAAGGTGCAGCGCGGCAATAATGCCGGGTTGTCCCAGCGGTGCAATAAGTTGGATTTCGGTGATTTCGGGTTGCAGACCATGGAACGGTCACAGCTTACCGGTAATCAGATCGAAGCCGCCCGTGTCGCCATCACCCGTCACATGAAACGTCACGGTAAAGTTTGGATCCGCGTATTCCCTTATAAACCCTATACCAAAAAACCGTTGGAAGTCCGTATGGGTAAGGGAAAAGGCGCAGTCGAATTCTGGGTCGCTCCCATTAAACCCGGAAGAATGCTCTTCGAAATCAGCGGCTGCTCTGAAGTCGTCGCTAAAGAAGCTATGAGCCTCGCCGCTTCCAAACTGCCCGTTAAATGCAAATTTATCGTCCGCCACGGCATTAATGCCTGAGGCAGAAGGAAATTCTCATGAGTAAATTGACTCTTAAAGATATGACGGATGCGGAACTCGACAGCAAGGTCGCTGAATTCAAAAAAGAAAAATTCAACTACCGCGCTCAGGCTAAAGCCGGTCAGATCGAAAATCCCGCAAAATTTAAAGAACTCCGCAGAAATATCGCTCGGGTTCTTACTGAAAAAAGACGCAGAGAGCTCGCGGCTGCTGCCGAAGCCCCCGCGGCCAACTGAAACCAACTTAACGAACGGATAACTAAGCTATGAACGAGATCAGCACAGAAGTGCGCGGAAATCGCAAGAGCAGAGTCGGACAGGTGGTCAGCGACGTGCAGGACAAAACCATTGTTGTGGAAGTCGTCAGACGCACCCCTCACAAGCGTTACAAAAAAGTCGTAAAATCCCGTAAGCGTTATGCGGCTCACGACGAAACCAATCAGGCCAAAATCGGTGATACCGTCCGTATCATCGAAACCAGACCCATCAGCAAAAATAAATGCTGGCGTCTGGCTGAAATCATCAGCCGCCCTGAATAAGCCGCAGTCCAAGGAGATTGAATCATGATACAGATGCAAACAAGCATGGAAGTTGCGGACAATTCCGGTGCAAAACGGATTGTTGCCATCACTATCCTCGGTCAGAAGAGACGGTATGCCCGCGTCGGCGATATCGTTACTGCTGCCGTCAAGGAAGCCATCCCCGGCGGAACAGTCAAAAAAGGTGACGTCGTCAAAGCCGTCATCGTCAGAACTGCTGCTAAAATCGCTCGCCCCGATGGCTCTTATCTCAGCTTCGACCGGAATTCAGCCGTTATCATCGATAACGAAAAGAACCCCCGCGGTACCCGTATCTTCGGCCCGGTGGCTCGTGAACTCCGCGAAAAGAACTTTATGAAAATCATTTCTTTGGCTCCGGAGGTGCTCTGATGTTTTCTGAAAAATGCACAAAGAAGTACCACGTCAAAAAGGGTGATACCGTTGAAGTCATCAGCGGTGAATGGAAAAAAGAAACCGGCAAGATCGTTGCCATTCTGAAGAAGAAAGATCGTGTCGTTCTCGAAATGCAGGGAATTCCCCAGGATAAACTTTCCGAAAGACTCGGAAAAAGAACCATCAAGAAATCCCAGGCAAATCCGAAAGGCGGACTCGTCGAACGCGCGGTCTC
>JAGCNI010000110.1 GCA_017646015.1 Lentisphaeria bacterium | reverse complement strand
GGAGCTTTTTCGCCGATATAGACGTGACCGCAGTTGCGGCATTCCCAGCGGTTCGGTCCGGTTTTGACGTACACTTCGCCTTTTTCGACGTTGGAGAGCAGTTTGAGGTAACGTTCTTCATGACGTTTTTCAATGGCTGCGACGCGTTCAAAAAGACGTGCAAGTTCATCATAGCCTTCTTCTTTTGCAACTTCTGCAAATTCTTTGTACATGCCGGTCCATTCTTCATGTTCGCCGGCAGCAGCAGCTTTCAGGTTTTCAGCCGTGGAGCCGATTCCATCAAGAGCTTTGAACCAGAGTTTTGCATGTTCTTTTTCGTTGTTGGCAGTTGCTTCAAAGAGAGCAGCAATCTGTTCAAAACCATCTTTGCGTGCTTTGCTTGCAAAATAGGTATATTTGTTGCGTGCCTGAGATTCTCCTGCGAATGCGTACTGCAAGTTGGCGGCTGTTTTTGAATCTTTTGCGATGTCCATAGTTCATTGTCCTCCGTTTTTTGTTCCGCAATCCTTTTGCGGTGATTTTATTTTTTATTCCGGTTTTAACAGACCTGTATTTCAGATTTTTGTTCTGTAAAAAAATAAAAAACTCTTGTTTCCAACACCACGTGATCCATTCCTTTTTCAGCAACGATCCCGTTTAATCCAGAAAAGATAATCTGTAATTCGCAAAAATACAAGATGAAAAATAAAAAAAATCATTATTTTTTTGATTCCGGCTTGCTTTACAGAATAAGAATGATAGATTTTCAATAGCGCTCAACATTATATGAATGATAAAAAAGACAGGAATGTATAACTGAAATAAGGAACAGACAAATGAAAAACTGGGTGTCCAATATTCTGACAGTGCAGCAGTATGATATGAAACTGCGCGATCTGGAGATCAAATATAAAACAATCCCCGCAGAAAAAGCCAAACTCAAAGAAGAGTTCATGGCAGAACAGAAAAAATTGCTGGATGCTAAAGAGCAGCTTGCCCAATTGGAACTTTCCAATAAAAAGACTGAGGGCGAGATCGCAGAACTCAATGAAAGGATCAAAAAGAATCTGACACAATCCGCTCTTGTCAAAAAAAATGATGAATATCAGGCAATGATGAACTCAATCGAAGATGCCAAACAGAAAATCTCCGATCTGGAAACAGTTATTCTTGAAAATATGGATAAACTGGAAGCCGCCCGCAAACACCTTGCCGATCAGGAACGTGATTATGCGGCAGTTGTCCGTCAGACCAAGGAAGAATTGGCTGAATTTGAACAGCTGGTTGTTCAGATCAAAGCCGATGCCTTGAAACTGAAAGCGGAAAGAAAAGGTTTTGTGACCCGGGTCGAACTCAACGTCCTCTCTGTTTATCAGAATATTCTTTCCAAAGATAAAGGAAAACCGGTCGTGCCCATCACCAATGGCTCGTGCGGTCATTGTCTTTTGAAAGTGACTCCCCAGGTCATTAACGAAGCGAAAAAAGGGACAATGATCCTTTGCGATAATTGTTCTCATATCCTGTATGATCCGGATGCTCAGGAGTGACGCCGGATGAAAGAACTGCCCTTTCCGGTGATTTTAGCATCAGCCTCGCCACGCCGTTCTGATCTGCTCGGCGGGCTTGGCGTTCCATTTCAGATCCATACCGCAGATGTAGATGAAATATCGCAGTCTGCGGGGGATGCTTTCTATATTGCCCGGACAAATGCAGCGTTGAAAGCCCGTAAGATAGCAGATCAATATCCCGCTTCTCTGGTGATCGGTGCGGATACGGTCGTGGAGCTTTCCGGTACGATTTTTGGAAAACCGGAAAATCAGGCGGATGCTGTACGGATGTTATCCATGCTTTCCGGAAAACAGCATCGTGTGATCACCGGAGTAGCTTTGATCTTTCAACAATATAATATAGAAAAAATCTTCGCTGTCATAACGGAAGTGACATTCAAAAAATTGACACCGGAACAGATCATTCTTTATATGGATCAAGTCAATGTCATGGACAAAGCCGGTGCTTACGGGATTCAGGAACATGGAGAGATCCTGCTGGATAAAATGGAAGGTTCTCTTTCCAATGTGATTGGTCTGCCTGTTGAAAAATTGGAAGAGGAATTATTGACTCTTGCCGCAGGGGTCAGGGCTGTTTCCGCTCAGAAATAAGCAGCCCACCGATCATTTTCTGTTGTTCCGGAACAACCTGTTCTGTAAACCAACCGGCGATCGTGCTGTTGCTGATCAGACGCATGAACAGAGGCAGATTCAAACGGGCGATATAAACCGTTTTATTTTTCTCATAAATTGCGATTTTACACGGCAGGATCACCGCTGTACTCCGGGTCGTTTCCTGCTGCAGAAGTGCGGAAGAGTATTGGCGGGCGCAAATTTCAAATACTGCGATCCGTTGTCCGGGTGTCTGCGGGGGCAGTCCGCAGGGAACTGTCCGCAAAGTCCAGCCGGGGAGAGTACGGACTTCCTGCTGGAAACGTTCGATTGTTTCTTCATAAGGATATTGAGAGATTTCTTCCTGAATGAGAGAATAGCGCAGATAGAAGATCCCTGCGATAAAGAGGATCACACAACCCCATAGAAATCCGGCACAGAACCATTGGATTTTTTTTCTGACCGGATATTCTGAGGTTTGCGTGGTCATGATTGAGCCTGAACTTTCTGTACGACATTCATCACGCAGTTGGCTGCATTCATACATGCCCGTTCCCCGCCGGATGAAAGTTCATGAGTCATTTCTGCCATTGCATTTTCGACCAGAAGACGGCGTTCCCCATCGGGAAGAATGCGTTTCATGGCATCAGAAAGAGCTTCCGGTGTGACCTGAAATTGCAGAAATTCCTCAAAGACAACACGGTTCAGAATAATATTCGGCATTGTGAATGCGTTTCTGAAAAGTTTCCGTATGATCATTCTTGCCAACAGGAATGTAAGCGGATTCAGTCTGTATGCCACGACCAGCGGCAGACCGGCAATGGCACATTCCACAGTAACCGTTCCGGAGGCGGCGAATGCTGCGGTCGCGGTCTGAAGCAGTTCCGGAGTTTTTCCGGAGACAACAGGTATTTCCGGCAGAGAGACTTCCGGGAAACGCTGTTTGAATTCTGTCAGATCCCGGAGCAGATCGTTGGCGACTTTTTCACGCGGAGCAGAGATTACAAAATGCAGTTCCGGTTTGCTTTTCTGCAAAAGAGATACAGCCTGAAGCATCGGCCAGAGAAGACGTTTTGTCTCACTGCGACGACTGCCCGGCAGAAGCAAAATTTGATTTGGATCCCGTTTCAACGCCGGATCCTGTCTGCCTTTGACCAGTTCAACAAGAGGATGTCCGACAAATTCCACATCCAGTCCGCTGCCGTTATACACTTCAACTTCAAACGGGAAGATGACCATCATCTTTGTGCAGTAATGAGCCAGTTTCGGAATATTGGATTTCCGCCAGACCCATACTTGCGGGCTGATGTACCAAATCACCGGGATCCCTATTTTTTTCAGACGTTTTGCAAAGCGGATATTGAAGCCCGGATAGTCGATCAGGACAACTGCATCGGGTTTTTCCTCCCTGACTTTTGCGAGGAGAAAAAACATGATCCGGATGAATTTGAAGATACTGCCGAGCACTTCAACGATCCCGACGACTCCCAATTCCGTGGAATCGACCAGAATATTGACTCCGGCAGAACGCATTTTCATTCCGCCCATTCCGGCGATCTCTGTTTCCGGATTCAGGGTCCGCAAATCTTTTGCCAGTTGTGCTCCGTACAAATCTCCGGAGGATTCTCCGGCAATGATCCAGATTTTGGGTTTTGCTGCACTCATGGCGATCAACGTTTCTTGCGTTTCTTTTTCGGTGGAGTATAATTACTTCCGCGCATTGTCGGCGGACGGAATCCGGGCATTCCCAGACCCAATGACGGCATGGAACCTGTATTGCCGGACATCATCCGGTTGAGCAGACCATTGCGTTTCATCATATTTTTCATTGTCTGGAACTGTTTGAGCAGACGGCTGACTTCTTCGACCGGTCTGCCGCAGCCTTTGGCAATACGGCGTCTGCGTGAAATATCAATGATATCCACATTTTCCCGTTCTTTCATGGTCATGGAACAGATGATTGCTTCCATGCGTTTGAATTGTTTGGGATCAAGATCGGGCAGTTCGGCAAGTTTATTGCCGCCGGGGAGGAATTTGAGGATCCCTTCAATGCCGCCGAGCTTGGACATCTGTCTGAGCTGTCCGAGAAAGTCATTGAGGTCAAATTCGTTTTTACGGAGTTTCTGCTGAAGACGTTCTGTTTCTTCTTTGTCAAATTTTTCAGCAGCCTGTTCCACGAGAGAAACGATATCGCCCATTCCCAGAATACGGGAAGCCATACGGTCGGGATG
>JAGCNI010000109.1 GCA_017646015.1 Lentisphaeria bacterium | reverse complement strand
TTTCCAAAGATTCACCCTCCAGCAGATAAGCAATCAGCAGAGCGAACGCACCGCCTGCCGTGATTCCCGTCGGATGTCCGTGGGTGATGGCAGAAAACAGACATCCATAATGATAGGCACATTCCGGAGAGAAAAACAAGCCTGCCGGAGCCATCCGCATTACTGTACCGCAACCTTTGCTGTCGTTTCGGGCTTTCGCATCCTCAGCAGGATCATTCAGTGAATTGAGACAAGTCATGCCGGGAGCCCGCTGTACGAAGAGTTGTTTTTCTTTGATCAGCCATCCGCTGTTCAATATTTCTTCTGATGCAGTCGGGGTATATCCCTGAGTTTTCAGCCAGCGCATGTACGCGTTCTGAACAACTTTTTCCGGGGCGCAGATTCCTTTTTCAGAATATCTGACTGCAGCCCGCAAGATTCCTTCCGCCGTGAAAAGAGTCATCTGGGTATCGTCCGTGATCGCTCCGGTGCCATCCTGAAATTCCACATACTCCTGAACCGGACCGGCATACTTTTTTTTGATCATTTCTTCAGAAAAAAATTCAACCGGAGAACCGAGTGCATCGCCCACAGCACCGCCTGCCAGACAGCCCCGGATCATTTCCCGTTGGGCATCCGGGCGGAGTTCATTGTCCAGTTCTTCAAATGCTTTCAGGGCATTCGCTGTAGTAAAACTTTCTTTTTTTGTTTTCAGTGCCGCAATCAACGGATCCACCTGATGCAGGTATTGAAAGGCATACAGTTTCCCTTTCAGTTTAATGAAATCCTTTGTGTTGCAGATCCGGTCGGCAATTTTTACAAGAAGAACCTGGCTGTTCCCATGTTTAACGATTTTTTCCAGATAAGCCGATTTGGGCATTCCCTCCGGACAGGTGAGTATTCTGATCGCTTTCAGAACGTATTCATCTGCCGCCTCAATGATCTCTTCATCAGAAACGGTTGTATCTTCCAGCAGATCATGCCCCCAGGCGATTGCAAAAGTACGATGAGTATCGGTTCCCCAACGGAGGAGAGTTTTGACAACTGCTTCCGGATGAACGATGTAGGGAATGTTTCCGGGACCTTTTCTGAATTGTCCGGCGTGATATTTTTCGGCAAGTTTTTTCATTTGAGCTCTCATGATAAAATAATTCATATCGTGAACCTCCTGTTTTGAGTTATGGTATGTAATATAATCCGGTCCGGAGGACATCTAATGTCCGATACTGTCAATATTGTGAAAAACAATCATCATCTTCATCATCTTCATCATCTAATTCATCCCAGCTGCATTTCTCGTAGTAACATTTTCCGTAACGTTTTTCGAGATCATAAAACAGCTTTCTGCATTCGGGAACGATGCAATTTTTATCATAGTCATGGTAAAAAGAATCATGATCATTGCTGCGTGAATTATTTTTACTGAAATAATCATTGAACATGATATAGGGTTTTTCCTCTTCAGTCCAGTAGTCATCCTCATATCTTTTCAGGATATGTTCATCAATGATTTTACAATATTTTTCCGGAAAGATCATTGAGGCAACTCGGCTCAGTGTTCTGGGGGCAGAATATTTGTTTTCCACCAGTTTTTCAAAAATATCTTCCAGAAGAAATGTTTTCCAATCAGGGACAAGGTCTTTGAAATATTTGATGTTCGAGACATCCAGAATGAACTTGCACTCCGGATGCTGTTTCACAATATTGGCAATGCGTTTATTTGTATATGAACATGATAAAAACGCAGAGAGATTGATTTTTTTCATTTTTTTCGGCAGAATCACCTTTTTCAGAGAACTCTCACTAAACAACGCTTCCGGGAGGATTTTCAACTTGGGCGGGATCCGTATATTGGTGATTCCGGATTCCTGGAAAGCATAGGCCCCGATCGTGTTGAGCGAATATGGCAACCGCAGCTTTTGCAATTTGTATGTCCCGGAAAATGCTCTTGTTCCAATTTCAAAGACTTTGTCCGGGAGTTTGATGTTTTCCAGTTCCAGGCATCCCTGAAATGCTCTTTCTTCTATGACTTTGAGATATTTCGGAAGATTCACTGTTTTCAAGAAAGTGCAAAATTCAAAGATCCCTTTCGGCAATCTTACGATGTGATCCGGCAATGTGATTTTATAAATACGGGAGTGATAGAACATTTCCTCTCCCAGTTCTATTCTATCTCCTCCAAAATAAATCGTTGTCATCAGTGTTTCGGCAAAAGCTCCGGATCCGATCCTTTTTACTGTCGGAGGAATGAATAGCGGAGTTTGAAAATTGATTCCTTCAAAAGTGTTATTTTCGATGTATTCCACCGAAGCGGGGATGTGAAGCCGTTTGATCGTGGGGTATTCACGGAAGAAATCCCGATTGATGCGGGTCACTCCTTCTGGGATGAATACGGTATCCGGATCGCAAGAGCCCAGACAGTAATCAAGCTTCTTTTCTTCATAAAAATAGGGGACGAAATCCAGTAATCCCGGGTCAAGCTCAAATTTTTTCTGTTGCGATTCCAGACTGCGGAGAGGAGTTTTCTTTTTAGTTTTCATGATCTATCCTTTTCTATTAAGTGTTCAGGACACAGTTATCCTTATGCCTTAATAGAATTCTTTTTTGATAAATCAAGAGCCGAAATGACGCAAACCTTTGTAATGTTGCTTTTACACTACATGTTTTTTTTGATTTTTCAAGTATAAGAATCAAATTTTTTGATAAAAAAAGCGGAATCTGTTGACAGATTCCGCTTTTTGAAATGGATCGTAAGATCTTATTCAGCTTTAGCTTCCGCTTCGACGGTAGCTTCAGCAGCCGGAGCTGCTTTTTTCTTGGAGACGGGAGCGCCGCCTTCCACAAGCTGGATCATGCAATACTGAGCGCAGTCACCGACTCGATGGCCGAGACGGATGATACGGGTGTAACCGCCCGGGCGCTGAGCGAAACGTTCAGCAATTTCTCCGAAGAGTTTGTCGAGGATAGCTTTTTTACCCTGAGCTTTGTCGGAGGGAGTGTTGATTTTCATTTTAGCAGCAGCAAGACGACGGTTGTGATCATCACCTTTTTTAGCGTAGGTGATCAGAGCATCGACCATTTTGCGTGTTTCTTTTGCGCGGTTGACGGTGGTTTTGATCTGACCGTGTTCCAGGAGGCTGCATGCGAGGTTGACCAGCATAGCCTTTCTGTGACCGCAGTTACGACCGAGTTTGGAAATATTTCTAAGGTGACGCATGATTTATGCTTCCTCTTTCTTAACGGCCTTTGCACGATCGGCTTCGGCCTGAATTGCATTGGTAAGTTCTTCGCTGAAAGTCATACCGAGTTTGAGACCATTGGATGCGAGTCTTTCTTTGATCTCGTCCAGAGACTTTTTCCCGAAGTTACGGAATTTGAGCATACGGGATTCTGTTTTGAGGCAGAGTTCACCGAGCAGTTTGATATTCGCGTTGTTCAGACAGTTCATAGCGCGGACAGAGAGATCGAGGAATTCGACATCCTGAGAAAGGAGTCTGAAGAGTTTCTGATCTTCATCGCTGAAAGAAGAGAGCGCATCATCTTCAGTCAACTGGTTTCCGAGGAAGGGCCGGAGATGATCTTTCAGGATCTTGGCGGCTTTTTCCAAGGCGTCACGCGGGGAAACGCGACCATCGGTATAAATTTCGAGGGTCAATGAATCCATTTCAGTTTCTTCACCGACACGTGCAGCACCGACCTGGTAGCTGGCGTGAGTGACAGGGCTGAAAAGGCTGTCCACGAGAATTGTTCCATAGGGATGAGTCGGCAGTTTATTTTTTTCTGCAGGACTCCATCCTCTTCCTTTGGAAATCTCGATTTCTGCGCGGAACGGGCAATCTTTATCGAGTGTGCAAATCACTTGATCCGGATTGAGAACTTCCACAGTGCCGTCTGTGATGATATCACCGGCGGTGACAGGACCAGCCACATTTTTCTTGATTTCAAGAGTTTTGGGCGGATCGGTATGCAGATTGAGTTTCACATTTTTGAGATTGAGAATGATTTCAGTAATATCCTCAACCACATTGGGAAGGGAGGTGAACTCGTGGGAGACCCCTTCGATTCTGACGGCAGAGATAGCCGAACCTTCGAGAGATGAGAGCAGGACTCTGCGGAGAGAGTTTCCGATTGTATGCCCGAAACCGCTCTGGAAAGGAGCAGCGACAAATTTGGCATAAGTATCGGTAGCAGTCTGTTCTTCCATCACCAGGGATTGCGGCATGGGAAATCCATAAGCGGCAGCCATCTTTTTTATCCTCCAATTTTATAACGGGTTGTAGTACGAAGATTTATCACACAGCCGACGGGATGCCGGCCGGTTCAAAAAACGGAAAAATCAATCAGACACGACGCCGTTTCGGGGGTCTGCAGCCGTTATGCGGGACCGGAGTGATATCCTTGATGGCATTGATTTCCATACCAGTGGAAGCGATACCTCTGACTGCGGATTCACGACCTGCGCCGGGACCGTTGACACGGACTTCGACTTCTTTCATACCGAGAGCTTCCGCTTTCTTTGCGGCATCAGCTGCAACGACCTGAGCTGCATAAGCGGTGCTTTTTCTGGAACCTTTGAAACCGTTTTTACCGCCGGTAGACCAGCAGAGAACGTTTCCATGAAGGTCGGTAAAAGTAACTTTTGTATTGTTGAATGTAGCGAGAACAAAAGCAATTCCGGACGGAACGTAGCGTCCGCCTTTCTTGCGTTTTACATCCGCAGCCGGAGTTTCGGCAGCGGCGGCTTCAACTGCCGGCTGATCATTTGCGATCTGAGCAGCAGTTTCCTTGATTTCGTCAGCCATATTATTTCAAAGCCTTTCGGTTTTATTCAGTTAGATTCAGACTAATTGCATTATGCTGCCTTACTTAGCGGCGGCAGAACTCTTTTCGATCTTACGCTGCGTTTTGTCACGGATTGCACCGACTGTAAGTTTCTTACCTTTTCTGGTACGAGCATTGGTACGGGTGCGCTGTCCATGGCAGGGCAGACCTTTGCGATGACGTGTTCCGCGATAGCAGTTGATGGACTGCAGGCGGCGGACGTCCTGTGCAAGCTGACGACGGAGGTCGCCTTCCACAACGTATTCGTTCTGGAGCAGGGTCGTAATTGTTGCAATATTTTCGTCTGTGATCTGATTAGCTTTGGTTCCGAGCGGAATATTCGCACGTTTGACGAGTTCTTCGGCCACTTTCGGACCGATTCCGTAAATGTACCGGAGAGCGAATTCAATACGCTTGTTCCCCGGGATGTCAACACCGATGATTCTAGGCATGTCTTCTGTTCTCCGATTCAACCTTGTTTCTGTTTGTGACGGGGATTGCGGGAGCAAACCACGCGAACCACGCCGTTGCGTTTGATGATCTGGCAGTTTTCACATCTGCGCTTGATTGACGCTCTGACTTTCATGTTCTTGAGCCTCTGTTTTAATTTGTTGATTCCACAAATACACACACGCCTCTCCACTACAAAGAGGACCAGCACGCACATGTTGGAATGAAGTCAGGGCGCGATCCCCGGCTTTTACACGCGCGAAAGTCCTATAATATACTATATCCTCTCTGTTTTGCAAGTCTTTTTTTTCAATAAAAAAATTTTTTTTTATTTTTTTTCGACTTTTTCCGGAGAGAGCTCCTTATTATCTATATATAGAAAAGGGAAGGTTTATTGATCTTCCTCTTTTCTGTGACAATTTGCGATTGCGTTCCGCAGTTTTTCCAGAGTTACCGGTTTTAGCAGGATATCAGAGAACAAACCGCTGTTTTCCGCTTGAGAATCGGCAGTTATGACAACGAACGGAATATCGGCTGTGTCCGGATCCTGATGTAATTTTTCAGCCAGTTCATCGCCTTTCATCTCCGGCATCCAGAGGTCGGCAAGGATCATTGTCGGATTGGTTTCCTTGACTTTATCCAGCACTTCCAATGCAGAATTGCATGTGATGATTTCGGGCACCTGCAATTTTTTCAGCATAGAAGAAAGAACTTTCAAGTTCATCGGAACGTCATCCACAATCATGATTTTTGCATCACTGAGTGAGAAGTTCCGGATCTGTCGTTTTTCTTTGACTGCAGGCAGCATGGGTTTGCATACTCTGACGTTGGGGATATTGACAGTGAAGCATGATCCTTTTCCCGGTTCGCTTTCGACCAGGATTTCTCCGCCCATTCTCCGGACCATCTTCTGTGTGATCGGCAATCCCAGACCGGTGCTCTGATAGGATTGGCTGCCGGGGATATGATTCATACTCTGGGCGAATGGTTCAAAGATCGTTTTGAGGTCTTCCTGACTGATGCCGACTCCGGAATCTTTGATATAGAAAGAGATCGTTCCGAGATCATCGATCTGCTGAAGTGCCATGAAATTGAGATCGATTTGGATCGAGCCGTTCTTGGTGAATTTCACGGCATTGCCGAGCAGGTTGAAGATGACCTGCCGGAGCCGGATATCATCCAGCATGAAGAAAGTTGGCATGGAATCGGGAGTATGGAAAGAGAGAGTGATATTATTTTCCATACATCGCGGTTTGAAACTGCGGATAATACCATCGAACAGTTCCCGGATATTGACCGGTGCCAGTTCGAGGATCAATTTTTCCGCTTCCAGTTTGGATAGGTCGAGCAGATCATTGATCAGGTTCAGCAATGTGTTGCCCGCATAATTGATCGAACGCAGATAATCCATCCGTTCAGCCTGTGTAAGTTTCTGATTCTGCATCAGTTCGCTGAATCCGACCACCGCATTCAACGGCGTTCGCAATTCATGGGATACGCTGGCAAGGAACAACGTTTTAGCTTTGTTTGCGTTATTGGCTTTTTCCAATGCTTTGACCAGCATCTTTCTGGTTTTTTCTTCTTCGGATACATCGACACTGACTCCAAGGAGGAGTTTTCTGCCGTCGGAGGAGTCAATGATTTTTTTCAGTGAATTCAGGATCAGAATATTGCCGGAGCTGTCGGTCTGTTGTTCCATAACATGAATGACTTTTCCGTTTTTCTTCCGGGCATGAAGATCATTTTTGTGCAATGTTTCTGCTTCCTCCTGGACATCAAAAAGTTCAAAATCTGTCCGTCCGATGATTTCATCTGCCGGAAGATTCATTTCTTTCCGGAAAGCGTCATTGGTGAGAAGATAGCGGAAATCGTTTTCTGCATCTTTGACAAATACGGGGCAGGGCAGTTCATTGATGATCTGTTCCAGTACAGTGATGGTATCCCGGCAGCTCCGTTTCAGTTCCAAAGAGGTCATTTCCTCATGAACTGTTCCGATGAAACAGGGGGTGTTGCGATCCGGGCCGGGAACGATCCGGAGTGAAAAATAATGATCTTCTTCCTGATCATTGATCCGGTAAGTCACCTGAAGATAATCGATCCTGCGGTTTTTCAGGAGCGTAAATTGTTTTTCATACTCTTCTGCTTCGACGGGATCGAGACATTCTTGCGGAGAGAGTGGATGTCCGTCCTGGAATTTCCAGAATTTTTCATTCTGCGGACGCATCAGGTAATTGCCGTTTGCATCCATGATAAAATAATCCAGTCCGGCGATACCCATGAGGGTGCACATATTGGTGCAGGAGGCACTCAGACGGCGTTTTTCTCTGGTCAGTGAAATACAACGCAGTACTGCTGCAATCAGAAGAAGACCGACTACAAGGAATGACCAGCTGTATGGGCAGAAAAGTCTTTCATCCACTGGCGGCAATCCCCAGGTGGTATGGGCAAATATCAAAATCGAATTCGGGAGATTCATCGTATTGTTTCCTTTACATCTGTATATTTATGAAACAGTTTCAGTATGTCGATCTCTTCTGCATAAACTCCTTTCAGTGGTTTGAGATAGAAAAAGAACCAGAGTGTTTTACCATCCGGAGAATAGCGCAGTCCGAACTTTTCATGGATCAGATTCTGACGGTTCAGCAGCAGGTCTGTGACTTGTTTGTAATCCTCCTGAGACTCTTTTGTTGAGTCCGGATGCAAGATTGCGAGAGGATATCCATGTATATCAAGAAACATTTTTCTGCGGACGATATCCGGGTGATTGCCGTGGTTTTTCAAGAGACGGAGCATTTCTTTCAGAGATAATTTTGCGGTGGCGCATCCCAGAATTTTACCATTCTGATTCCGGATCGGGGAGAGACAGCAGAGGATTGTTTCCTGTTGATTATCGTATTCCGGTAAATGAGATTGCACGATCCAGTTGTTGTCCGCAGCTGTCATCTGTTTGGTTGCATACTGATACCAATCTGTTTTCCGGGGATCGTATTTTTTCGGCAGACGGTCATGGTATGGGTATCCGATAAAATTTCCATTTTCTGTTCCCAGACAGACAAATACCAACGGGGGTTGTTTTTCCAGAAACATGATCCGTTCCAACTCTTTCGTGTTTTGAGTTGTGATCCGATGCATGGAGGTCAATCCTGTTGTGAGGAAATGAAGAAAACTGTGCTGCATGGGTGCCAGTTTCTGAAGTTCCAGAAGATTTTCAGGTGTTTCTTCGATACAGCTGCAAACCATTGCCTGTGTTGAGATCTTCTGTTTATATGCCGGGGAATAGATAAATCCGGGAGGAATTCTGGTGTGAGCCATATACAGTGGCTGCGATGTTTCCGGAACTCTTTTCCGTTCCAGCCGCAATGCTGCTTCTCTTACTGCTGCATGGAGAGCTGTTTCATAAGAATGAAACCTGTCATGCAGCAATATCCCTGCTTCCAGACCTCTCAAGAGTGTCTGCTGTAAAATCTGATCCTGCTGTTTGGTTTCCCGGATGACTTTGTGTTCCCGGTAAAAATATTGCACTCCGATGATGGTACATAAAATCAGAAGCGGGAGAATGATTTTGATGATGTGTATCTGTTTATGACGATACTGGCGCAGAAAACGTTGTCCGATGGAATCCGGAAAACTTTTCACTTCTTCATCATAGAGGACACTCTGCAAATCGGAGCTGAGTTTTGCCACGGTCTGATAACGTTCTTTGGGATTTTCCGCCAGAGCTTTGCGGATGATTTTCTGCAGAACAGGTTCGACCGGATTATGAAAAAGGTGTGTATGTTCAGCATTTTTCTGCAATGATTTCAGGTACACCATTTCAAAAAGGACCGATCCCATTGCATAGATATCACTCTGTTTTGTGCATGGCATATTCCCCTGCCGGAGTTCGGGTGCGATATAGCCGTTATTGAGCAGCAGATGATGATCCGGAAAAGAGGGTTCCCCGGGAGTTCCGGCTTTTCCCCAATCCATCAGATAGGCTTCATTTCCGATTCCGACCATAATATTTTCCGGACATATATCACCATGGATCACATCCTGTTTGTGTGCGTGATCCAGTGCATTACAGAGACGGAGAAAGATTTCCAGACGTGATTTCAGAGAACGTTGTTCTGTTTGAAGAAGATCTTTCAACGGAATGAATGTATATTGAGAAACCAGTTTGACCAGATATCTCTGTAATGTTTTTCCATTGATCAGCTTCATGGTCATACAGTAATCCCCGGTCTGACTTTTATAAATATTGTAAACCGGAACGATCCCCGGATGATCCAATTGTGCTGTGATTTTGACTTCCCGCAGAAAAGAATGGAGCAGAGTCATTTCATTTTTGAGATCCTGCCGGATGGATTTGACCGCTACAAAACGACCCAGCCTGCGGTCAAATGCTTTCCCGATAAAACTTGCCCTGTGATTTCCGGGGAGGATCGCTCCTTCAGAATCTGGCGGCAGAAGTTCACAATCTGTTTCCAATGATGTCAGCTCTGTGAATTGATCGGGGAACGGATCGATCCGTGTTATCTGCATACTGACAGCTCTGGCTGCGCTGTCCGGTTCGACAGGCATTTTGCCGAGCAGACGGGAAAAATGCAATGCTCTGCGCAGGTAATCCCGATATCGCTTTCTGCTGATCTTGTTTGATTTTTCTGTTCCTGTCATATCGATCCACCGGTCTCCTGTTGATTTTTGTTCCGGCTTTTCAGAATGGATGATCCGGATAACCTATTGTGTAAAATATAGCATTTCTTACAGAATTTTCAAATCCTGTTCTATTTTGCTCTTGCCTTATTTATATAAAATGATTCAAGGAAAATTAATTTTTGAAAATAGTATTTTTCAGGTGAAAAAACACTTGTTTTTTCGAAAGAATATTTGTATATTTTGAAAAAAGAAAGATCCGGACAAAAAAATGGAGCCAATGATCGGGTTCGAACCGATGACCTGCTCATTACGAATGAGCTGCTCTACCGACTGAGCTACATTGGCTTGGAAACAAGAGTGTAATTTAATGCCGTTTGACAAAAAGGCAAGCTGCTATTTGAAAAAACTTCAAAGAAAATTGATTTTGCAGAAAACCTGTTGCGGTATGGAGATGCCGCAGACAGGTTTTTGCAAGGTGTTTTACATCATCTTCCGGAGTTCCAGTAACGCATCTTCCATCAATCCCATTTCATAGAGCAGATCCAGGATCGTATAACGGTTGCGAATCAGTTGGGCTGTATGGATCCCATGCAGAAACTGCGCTTCATCCAAACCGATTTCAGCAGGACTGGTCGGACAATTGGCATCTTTCAACATTTTTCGGACTGTTTCAAATGAATAGAGTTGTCCGGCAAGTCTTTCCTGCAATGTTTTCCATTTGGATATGATCAATGCGCGCCGTTCAGCAAGAGCGTCCCCATACAGAAATTTGCTCATGGCGGTCTGTTGCGGTCCATCCCCGTAACAACCGCGGACGAGAAGAGTCTGAACTTCTTCCAAACGTTCTTCGGGGGGGAGTCCGGGAACCATTTTTTCTTTCAGATCTTCAATATCATGCTTTATGATATATTCCATGAGGATGGTTGTTGCAATCAGACCGATCCCGACTTTGAAACCGTGTGAGATCTCTTCGCCGTCTTTCTGCAAACCTTCCATTTCCCAGATATGACTGAACATGTGTTCTGCTCCGGATGCGGGACGGCTGTCAATATACATCTGCATACTGTATCCGGTTGCAGCAAGACCGTGGAAAATATTAAGCATATCCTGATGATCTGCGACCCATCCGCGGATCGGATGCTGGATCAACTCCCATACATCCTGACGGATCGGTTCGATTCCGAGAGTATCTGCGATGATCCAGTCGGCTCCGGCAGGGATTTTTGTCAGCAGATCCGCGTATCCCGATGCCAGCATATCCGGAGGCGCAGTTGCCAGAATATCCACGTCAGCACAAACTGCAAACGGGGCAGGACATTTTACTGTTTTCTTGAATCCATCCACTGAAAGAGCTGCTCCGGCAGAGGTGTAACCATCCACGGAACAGGCAGTCGGGACACAGCAATATGGAACTTCTTTGATTCCTGAAGCGCATTTGACCAGATCATTGATCACGCCGGAACCAATGGCGACAGGAACACAATTCTGCGGCATTTTGCAAGCCAGCTGAACACTGTATCCGTAATTCGGATGCAGTCGGGGGGTGCCCGGAAAAATATGAGGTGTGTGACAGGTGATTCCCGCAGCAGTCAGAATTTTCGCAGTTTCTTCTCCTGCGACTGCCCAGGTGTTTTTATCTGCGATCAGCCACGGCTGTTTTCCCGGAAAGGCTGTATTCAACAATTCCGGCAAGGATGATAAAGCACCCCTTTCCAGTATAAAATAACGGGTTTGCAAGCCTGCCGGTACAGGGATCGTTTGAAGTGTCATAGTGGATATCCTTAATTCTTGTTTTCGATTTTTGAATTCTGCTTCAGAATAGATCCGGTGTGGAGTTGTCTTTTCCTCTTGCCGATCTTCCCCGCGGCGTCAGACCGAATAAGCCCCATGCTTTTTCTGTGGCAAGACGTCCTTGTGCTGTCCGCATCATGTACCCCTCCTGGATCAGATAGGGTTCATATACATCTTCGATCGTATCTGCTTCTTCGCCGATCGCAACCGAGAGTGAATTCAGCCCGACAGGACCTCCATGGAAACGGACAAGTATGGTTTCCAGAATCCTCTTGTCCATTTCATCCAGCCCCTGATCGTCGATATCCAGCATGGTCAATGCTTTGGAGGCTGTTTCTTCTGTGACCACTCCTTTGGCTTTGACCTGAGCGTAATCCCGTGTCCAGCGGAGCAGATTGTTGGCAATTCGGGGAGTACCACGGCTTCTCCGGGCAATTTCCAGAGCTCCGGCAGATTCCATTTTTACATTCAGAATATCGGCAGAACGCTGTACGATCGCCTGAAGATCTTTCGGCGCATAATAATCCAGACGGAGTGAAAGAGCAAAACGGGAACGTAACGGTGCAGAAAGCAAACCCTGTCTTGTGGTTGCACCCAGTAACGTGAATTTCGGGATGTTCAAACGGACAGATCTTGCACCGGGTCCCTGATCGATCATGATGTCAATAAAGAAATCTTCCATGGCACTGTAAAGATATTCTTCCACTGCCGTGTTGAGCCGATGGATCTCATCAATAAAGAGAATATCCCCCTCATTCAGTGAAGTCAGCAAGCCTGCCAGATCGCCGGGTTTTTCTATGACCGGACCGCTGGAGGTCTTGATCCCGCACCCTTTTTCGTTGGCAATGATATACGCCAGAGTGGTTTTGCCCAAACCCGGAGGTCCACTGAGAAGCAGATGACCAAGCGGTTCGTTACGGGTTCTGGCGGCACTGACATATACCTCCAGACGTTCTTTGACTTTATCCTGTCCGGGAAAGGAGGAAAAATCCTGCGGACGAAGCGTCTTTTCAGTATCTTCATCCTTCCTGTTCAGAGTCGATGTAATAAATCTTTCAGACATTGTTGCTCTTTTTTTACGTTTTTGATTTGAAATTTCATCAATAGTACTGTATCTTATAAAATGAATTTTGCAACTCTTCAAACCAACTTAAAAAGGAAAAAGTTTTATGTCAGAGGAAAAAATGATGAAGTTGGCGGCTGATACAGTCCGTCTCCTTTCCGCAGATGCAATTCAAAAAGCTAAATCCGGACACCCCGGAATGCCCATGGGATGCGCAGATTTCGCATTCGACCTGTGGTACAAACACATGAAACACAACC
Organism: Lentisphaeria bacterium; assembly: GCA_017646015.1. GTDB lineage: Bacteria > Verrucomicrobiota > Lentisphaeria > Victivallales > UBA1829 > SIG94. The sequence goes on along the minus strand of JAGCNI010000109.1, from coordinate 46,662 downwards.
CGAAGAACCCCAACTGGCTCGGACGTGACCGTTTCGTTCTCTCCGCAGGCCATGGTTCCATGCTCATTTACAGCTTGCTCCACCTCTTCGGTTATGGCCTTTCCATGGACGAAATCAAACAGTTCCGTCAGTGGGGAAGTAAAACCCCCGGACATCCGGAATACGGTCACACCACTGGTGTTGAAGTCACCACCGGTCCCCTCGGAACAGGTTTCGCTGCCGGCGTCGGTATGGCTGTCGCTGCGAAATACACCGCTGCTGTTTGCGGTCTCGAAGGCACAGGTCTGTTGGATAACAAGATCTACATCATCTCCGGTGACGGCTGCATGATGGAAGGCATCACTCACGAAGCTGCTTCTTTCGCAGGACATCAGAAACTCGACAATATCGTTGTTTTCTATGACTCCAACCAGATCAGTATCGAAGGTTCCACACAGGGCGCATTCACCGAAGACGTCGCAAAACGTTTTGAAGCCTATGACTGGCGCGTGATCAAATGCGATAACGCCAACGACTTTGCTCAGGTTGACAAAGCTCTGGCTCAGGCTAAAGTTTCTGATGGACGTCCGACCGTCATCATCGGCTGCACCACCATCGGTTTCGGTGCTCCGACCAAAGCCGGAAAAGCCAGCAGCCACGGTGAACCCCTCGGTGTCGATGAACTCGCAGCAACCAAAGCCGCTCTCGGTTTCCCCGCTGAAGATTTCTATGTCCCCGCAGAAGTCCGCGATATGCTCGCAAAACGTGAAGCTGAACTCGAAAAAGAAGCCGCAGAATGGGATGCAAAATTCCAGGCTTTCACCGAAGCAAATCCCGAAAAGGCTGCTCTCCTCGCAAAAATGATGAAACGCGAAGTCCCCGCAAACCTTCTCGAAGAACTCCTCGCTGTTGCTCCCACCGAAAAACCGGTCGCAACACGTGCTTCCAGCGGTACTATCCTCCAGAAAGCTGCCGCTCTGGTTCCCGCTCTCTATGGGGGATCCGCTGACCTCGCTCCCTCTACCAAAACAGACCTCAAGGGGGTTGAATGGTTCTCCGCTGAAAATCGCGCAGGACGCAACTTCCACTTCGGTGTCCGCGAACTCGGTATGGGCTTCATCGCCAACGGTATGGCTCTCTACGGCGCTGCTATCGCTTACTCCTCCACATTCTTCGTGTTCTCCGACTTCATGAAACCGGCTGTCCGTCTCGCCGCTCTTCAGAAGCTCCCCGTGATCTATGTCTTCACGCACGACTCCTTCTTTGTCGGTGAAGACGGTCCGACACATGAACCGATCGAACAGCTTGCAATGCTCCGCACCATTCCGGATATGACTGTGATCCGTCCGGCTGAAGCTATCGAATGTGCTCACGCATGGAACTATGCGATCACCGCCGGTGCTCCGGTCGCTCTGATCCTGACCCGTCAGGACCTCCGTCCCTATGATGAAGCAACTGCAAAACGCGTTGCCATGGACAAAGGTGCATATGTTGTTTCCTGTGAAGAAGGATTCGAATACATCCTCATCGGTACCGGTTCCGAAGTCAATCTGGCTCTCGATGCCGCTGCTGAACTGCGTAAAATGGGCAAGAAAGTCCGTGTCGTTTCCATGCCGTCCTGGGAACTTTTCCTCAAACAGGACAAAGCATATCGCGATTCCGTTTTGCCGCCGAGTTGCAAAAAACGCGTTTCCATCGAAGCCGGTTCCACATTCGGCTGGGAAAAATTCATCGGCGACGAAGGTCTTGCGATCGGTCTGGATCACTTCGGTGCTTCCGCTCCGTACAAAGTCCTCACTGAAAAATTCGGCTTCACCGCTCCGGCTGTCGTCGAAAAAGTCAAAGCACATTTCGGAATCTGAAATCGTGACATGCACCCGGTGTGCATGATTCAGTGAATGAAATTTTTTACTCCATCTGAGCCGGTCTCTTCCGTCTCCGGTGGAGTAAATTTATTTCGCTCCTTTCAGAAAAACTCAGGAAAATAACTTTTTTTTTCTGAAAGGAGTTGTAATTTCAAAAAAGTATTGTATATTATATGCTTATTCGTGTTCGTGTACGGATTTCGCAGGGCGGAATCGTTCCTCAAATAAACCAACCGGAGGACGTACATTACACAAAAACAGCAAGGTTGTCTTGCCGGATCAGAAAACGAGAAAAAATCCGGTAAAAAAGCAACGTAAAAAAGAAAGGCGGCACCAAATGGCGCTCACAGTAAAAGATCTTCTCGAAGCCGGATGTCATTTTGGACATCAGACAAAACGCTGGAACCCGAAAATGAAAGAATTCGTGTACGGTTCCAAAAACGGTATCTCCATCATCGACATCACCAAAACGATCTATCAGATCGCCGATGCCTGCAATTTCTTGCAGCGTTCTGTTGTCAACGGCGGAAAAATCCTCTTCGTCGGAACCAAACGTCAGGCACAGCAGATCGTTCGCGAAGCTGCTGAAGCAACTGATATGTACTACATGATGGAACGCTGGATGGGTGGTACTCTGACCAACAACACCACAATCCGCAAATCCATCCGCAAAATGCAGGAAATCGATGCCACCATCAGCGATGAAAATACCTCTTTGAAGAAAAAAGAAATCGCTGTTCTTTCCCGTACTGCTGAAAAACTGCATCGCGACCTCGATGGTATCGCAACCATGAAAAAACTGCCGGATGTCGTTGTCGTTATCGACGTCTGCCACGATGAAATCGCTGTCAAAGAAGCTCGCAAACTCAATATTCCGATCGTTGCTATCGTTGACACCAACGGCAACCCGGAAAACATTGATTACCCGATCGCAGCGAACGATGACGCTGTGAAATCCATCAAAGTGATCATGGATACTTTCATCGAAACCATTAAAGATGCTTCCGAAATCTGGGGCCGCAAAGCTGCTGAAGAAAAAGCGAAAGCTGATGCTCTCGCAGCTGAAAAAGCAAAAGAAGACAAAGGCGCACGCAAAGGCGCAAAACGTCCTGCTTCTTCCAAACGCCCGTCCCGCAAACCGGCAGCTGACGGCATCAAAGTCGATGAAGCTGATGTGAAAGCAAAACTCGAAGGCGAAGAAGCTCCCCGTAAAAAAGCTCCCCGCAAACCGGCTCCTAAAAAAGCAGCTCCCAAAGCTGAAGAAGCCGCTGAAACCAAAGCTGAATAAGGAGAATTGAATAATGGCTGCTATTACCGCTTCCATGGTTAAGGAACTCCGCGATAAAACTGACGCGGGTATGATGGAGTGCAAAAAAGCTCTTCAGGAAACTGATGGCAATATGGATGCCGCTATTGAATTCCTGCGTAAAGCAGGGGTTGCCAAAGCTGGCAAACGCGCTGAACGTCAGGTCAAAGAAGGTAAAATCTTCATCGTTGCAGAAGGCAATGCCGCTGTGATCGTTGAAGTTCTTTCCGAAACAGACTTCGTTGCTAAAAACGAAAAATTCTTCGAATACGTCAAAGCTGCTGCTGCACGCATTCTCGCTGCAACATCCGGCGATGGCGATATCACCGCTAAAGCTCAGGAAATCGAAGCTGCCAACCTCACTCAGATGATTGCTACAATCGGTGAAAACATGCAGCTCCGCCGCGCTTACCGCTATGAAACAGCCGGTAAAGTCGGTTCTTACCTCCACCTCGGCGGTAAAATCGGTGTTGTCGTTGATGTCGAAGGCGAAGTCCCCGCTGATCTCGATCTCAACTCCATCTGCATGCACATCGCTGCTTTCAAACCCTCTTATGTCTGCTCCTGCGAAGTTCCTGCTGAAGCAATCGCTAAAGAAAGAGAAATCGCTGCAGCTCAGATCCAGGGCAAACCTGCCAATATCGTTGACAAAATCGTTGACGGTAAGATCAACAAGTGGTACTCTGAAATCTGCCTCGTCAATCAGCCGTGGATTCATGATGACAAGACCACTCTTGCAAAAATCGCTCCCAAGATGACCGTCAAACGTTTTATCCGTTGGGAAGTCGGGCAGGAACTCTGAGAAATCAGTTGAATCCTGACTGAATTCTGATTTTATCAGCCCGTTTCTATTTTGGAAACGGGCTTTTTTAATGGTTCTGCAATGAATATTACCTCCGAAACTTTTCCCTGTGTGATCATCGGTTCCGGTCCTGCCGGACTTTCTGCCGCGCTTGCTCTTGCCGGACAGAATATAAAACCTCTGATTCTGGAACGTCTGGATCGTCCTGCTTTGAAGTTGCTTGCCAGCGGTGGCGGACGTTGTAATTTTTCCAATGTTCTTGATGAAAATTCTTTCATGCAGAAATTCGGAAGACAGGGGGCATTCATGCGGAATGCACTTCGTTTTGCTCCGAAAGAATGGCTGTTGGATTTCTTTCACAGCCATGATTTGAAAACGACTCTGACGGATTCCTTTTTTTATTTTCCTGCTTCGGGCAGGGCACGTGATATATTGGATTTGTTTCAAAGGGAATCCGGCGTTGAGATCCGAACCTGTTGTGAAGTCATCGGAATTGATGCGGATACAACGGGCGTGTGCGGGGTTTCTCTTGCGGATGGAACACAAATCTCCTGCCGGAGTGTGATTCTGGCAGCCGGAGGATGTGCCTGGCAGGGATTGGGGACAATGAAAGGATTGCGTCTGGCGGAATCTCTGGGGCATAAGCTTATCAAACCTCTGCCGGCTGTTGCGCCGCTGTTGATCGCTGAGCCGTGGGTTGGTTCGCTTGCCGGAGTGACATTGCCGGATGCTGAATTGAAACTGCAATCCGGACGGGATACTTTTCATACCCGGGGCAGTCTTCTTTTTACCCACAGTGGACTTTCCGGCTTTCCTGCTCTTGATCTTGCCGGAGAAGCGGCATCTCTCTGTGAGCGGAAAGGCAATGCCAAATTGGTGCTTTCTTTCTGTGCCGGGAAAAATGCAGCGTTCTGGGAGGATCTTCTGGATGAGTGCCGGGTGAAAGATGGAAAACGTCTTGTGCGTTCTGTTTTGAGTGAATTTCTGCCCCGTTCGGTTGCAGAAACCTTGTGCCGTTTGTGTAATTGTCCGGAAGCTAAAACGGCGACATTATCGGCTGTTTCCCGCAGGATGTTATGTATAATGGCTGGCGGTTGTGAATTGACTTTGACCGGGGCAGGACCTTTCAGTAAAGCAATGGCAATGCGCGGGGGTATCTCTTTGAAAGAGATCGATCCGGCAACTTTGCAGAGTCGTTTGATTCCCGGCTTGTTTTTTGCCGGAGAGATCATGGATCTGACCGGACCCTGTGGCGGCTATAACATTCAATGGGCATTTTCATCCGGACGTCTTGCCGGAGCTTCAGCTGCGGATTTTTTACGGATTTGAATCTGTTACGGTACGAAAATTCCGAATTTTCTGATCTGTAATTTTTCCGGATTTTCCGGATTTTCCCGGATCAGCATGATCCATGTATCCGGAAAATTTTTCAGTACCTCCGGAATGATTTTTTCCCCTTGGATAAAGATGGTTGTGGAAAGTGCATCTGAATCCACGCCCCGGGGGGTGACCACGGTGACAGCGAGAATTCCTGAAACGGGCATCCCTGTTTTTGGATTCATGATATGAGTATATCGTTTGCCGTTGATCACAACATACCGTTCATAATTTCCGCTGGTGGCGACGCTTTTATTTTTCAGTTGCAGATCCTGTATGACCAATTCCGCATGTTTTGGATCGCGTATTCCGATTTTGAAGGGGGTATCATCTGTGAAACAACGGATATTTCCTCCGAGATTGACCAATCCCCGGCGGATCCCTTTATGGAGGAGCAGGGAAACGGTTTGATCCAGAGCGAATCCTTTGGCAATTCCGCCGAGATCAAGTTGGATTTCGGGGATCAGAAAACGGATCGAATGTTTTTGCGGATCAAGTTTGACTTTATTCCAGCCTGTTTTTTTCATTGTATCTGCAATTTCTGTTCCGGAGGGGAGGGCGTTGCGTTTTCTGTAAAATCCCCAGAGAGTCATCAGTGGTTTGATCGTGACATCAAAAGTTCCATTGCTGAAAGAGTGGAATTTATCGGATTCGTAAAAGATTTCCCAAAGCAGAGGAGAACAGAGAATTTCTTTTTGAAAAGCGTTTTGATTGACAGCTGAAAGTTCGCTGTTTTTTGCAAATGTATTACAGATATTCTGGATGGCATAAATTTTTGCCTGTGCTTCATTCATAATCGTTTCAAGTTCAGCGTGATCTTTACCGTAGATCGTGATTTCAGCAATCGTACCCATGACCGGAAATTGTCTTTTGAGAAAAATTGTCCGTTCCCGGAAACAGAAAAAGAAAGTCAAAGTGAGAACGAGCAGAGGCAGTATGAAAAGCATGAAAAAATTTTTTTTATTCATATTATGCTCTCGGATGAAATTGTTTATGAACCGCGATCAGGCGGCGTTGATCCACATGGGTATAAATCTGAGTTGTACTGATATCTGCATGACCGAGCATTTCCTGGATCACGCGCAGATCCGCTCCGTTTTCCAGAAGATGACTTGCAAAAGAGTGGCGCAGTGTATGCGGGTGGATATTTTTATGGATGTTTGCAATCTGTGCTGCTTCTTTGACTACGCCCCAAATCCGGACTCTGTCAAGCTGTCTCCCCCGGATGGAAAGAAATAACGCCGTTTCATTTCCTTTTTTCATCAATAACGGGCGCACCTGTTCCAAATAACGTTTCAGGAGAGAAACTGCAGTTCTTCCCATGGGGACGATCCGTTCTTTTGTGCCTTTACCGCATGTACGCAAGACATTTTCATCGAAATTGAGGTTGCTGACAGTCAGATCGGCAGTTTCAGAAACCCGGAGTCCGCATGCGTACATTACTTCGAGGATACAGCGATTCCGGAACAGGAGCGGATCTTTTCCGGATGCAGGAAATGCGGCGAGCAGAGCGTCCACTTCTTCCGGGGTGACAAATTCCGGAAGGATCCGCCATAATTTCGGGGAGTCCATAACATCCGTGATGTCAGCCCGGATAATTCTTTCCTGTGCGAGATAGCGGAAGAAAACTTTGATTGCGACCAGTCTTCTTGCGATTGTGGATGATTCCATCTCTTTCTCTTTACAGAAGCAGAGATAGTCGAGTATATCATCTCTGGAAACAGACGGGAAACCGTGAATTGAATTTTGTTTGAGAAAATCGATAAAATCAATGAGATCAGAGTTATAAGCCTCTGTGGAATTGCGTGATAAACCGCGTTCGAGCGAGATATATCCGAGAAAGTGTTGTAAAATCCGTTCCATGATGCAAGCAAAAAAAATGGCGGGAATGACGGGACTCGAACCCGCAACATCCACCGTGACAGGGTGGCACTCTAACCAGTTGAGCTACATCCCCGCTGAAATTGATATTTGCGATTTTTTTCACATCATATCATCTTCGCGATATCAGTAATCTATACTCTCTTTTTGATTTTTCAAGCGGATTTTTGATTTTTTTTCGATTTTTTTTGATTTTTCACATTCTGTCTCCATTTCAAGGGGAGAGGATCAAACATTTTTTTTCTTAACAATATCTTAACAATCCTGTTGATTATTATTTGCATTTATAAAAAAATGGAGTAAATTACCATAGAAATAAAAACGATTTATAACTTTTAACTACAGGATTTTGAACGATGTCATTTTTATCAATTCAAAAATGTGTGTTCCGGTATGCCAGTATGTTTCTTTTATTGGGTGTGGCCGGGATATTTTCTCTTACTGCCGCAGAAAAACAAGGTCAGAATGTCGGACAGGATGGAAAAGCCCGTGCCGTGAATGAATTGAACCGGACTTCTTCCAATTTTGCTCCGAATTCAGGAAAAATGGCGGTTGTCAAACGTCTGGAAGCTCTTTTTAAAGGGGCATCCCAGCCGATTATTCAGACAAAAGAATTCAAACCGCTTCCTCCTTATATGTCTGTTCATGATATTGCTGCCAAGGATGCTCTTTCTCCTGCACGTACTCTGATCATTTACCGTTTACGTTTCATGCAGGCGAACCAGAAAGCCTTGGATGCGATCGAAGGATTGGTCGGTGAAGATGGAACTGTGGAAATTTCTGAAAGTCAGAACATGGTTATCATCAATATGCTCAAAGATCGTTCCGAAGCGGTGAAGAAGGCTTTGGTTGCTTTGGATCATCCTCAGCCGCAGATCCTTGTGGAAACACAGATCGTTGAAATTCTGATTGAACAGGGAGAAGAACGCGACGTTCAGGTTCAGTATTCCCAGAAAGACGGCAAGACGGGGGCGATCGATACGTATGGTTTCAGTTTGAGCAATCCGGGTCAGGACAACAATTCCGGGCAGGCATCCGGATTCAACTTCTTCCCGGTCTCCAAAGTTTATTCTGACGGCGGATACCGTCAGTTGCAGCTTGCCCTGAATTGGCTTTCCACCAGTACGGATGCGAAGATCCTTGCTTCTCCGAATATTATTGCTGATCTTGGAGCGGAAGCCAAGATGACGACCGGGGAGGAGATCCCGTATGCGGAAGCTGCTGTTACCAACAGTGCTGTTTCTCAGAATATCAAGTTCAAAAAGACCGGTATCAATCTGAGCATCAAGCCGGTGATCATCAATAATGATACTGTTCGTCTGGAAATCAAACCTGAAATTATTCAGGCTGTCCGTTATCAGGCATTTGAAACACAGGAAGCCAGAAGTACAGTTCCTGTTGTGTCGATCCGTAATATTTCCACGACTTTGACAGCGGCTGACGGAGAGATCATCATGCTGGGAGGTTTGTACTCCAGTGAAACGATCGAACGTCTCCGCAAAGTTCCGTTCATCAGTGATCTGCCGTTGATCGGAGAATTGTTTACAGCGAAATCCGCCACGGTCAATGACAAACAGCTTCTTTTCTTTATGAAGATCCACATTCTTGATTCTCCGTATGCTGTGATGATCGATCCTGAAAATTCTGCAGCCGTGATCCAGGATGCCGGCAGAGCCCTGCGTGATTCCGGAACCTTGTTCAATGTCAAGAGCAAAGCGGAAGTCAAAGATCAGAAATCATTTTTCTCCTGGGATTCGATCTGGAATCCGGAATTTGAGTTCCCCTCCTGGGATGGAGTCCGTGCCGGAGAGGAAAAACGCCCCGGTCCGCGTAAATTGAATCTCCCGAAAGAACAGGAAGCCTCCAAGACTGAAGGGAAATAACCTATGAAGCTGAAAAAGCCAAGCAGAAAAACATTTGTCATTCTTCTGGTGCTTTTGATCGCAGCCTGTGCCGGTGGTTTCTTCTATGTGAAAAAAATCCGTGCCCAAAAGGCTACAGCAGCGAAGAATTCCGGAAAAGCACCGGACCGTATTTACCCGGTGAAACGGGGACGTCTGGTGATCGGGATCATGCTTCGCGGTAGTGTGAACGCTAAGGTCAAACACAAACTTGCATTGGAAGCACCTTTCGGAACAAAACTGGTCAAAGTCGTTGATGAAAACTCCAAAGTTAAAAAAGGCGATGTTGTCGCCGAGTTTGAAACTGCTGATCTGCTGTTGCGTGTCGATGATTATAAATTGACGATCGAGCAGACCAAGAAAGACCTTGCCATTGCCAAAGAAGAACGGGAAGTTCTGATCAGTACCAATAAAGAAGATTTGCGTACCGCCCGGGATAAAGTGACAGAGTGTCAGGACGCATACAGCCGTTATGTCCGGTTGGAAGGTCCCCGGGACCGTGATACTCAGACTCTTGCTGTTTCGGATGCTGAAAAAGAGCGTGATGAAGCCAAAGAAGAATATACAACCGCCAAGAATGATTTTGACAACAGTATTTTCGCCGATTCTGCAGCGGAGGAAACTGCCAAGAAGAATGTGGAAAAAGCCAAACAGAAATTGGAAGCCGCTGAAACCAAGCTCAATTCTGCTCTGTTGGCAAAAAAACTGTTCAAACGTTATACCTATCCCAACAAACTCAAAGATTTACGCAACAAACTGGCTCAGGCGAAACTCGGTTATGAAAAGACCAGAGTCCGGACTCAGTCTCTCCTGACTCAGAAGAATAATCAGATCTACCGTTTGGAAATCACGATCCGCAATAATGAACGGCAGTTCAGACGTCACTCTTCATGGGTGCCCATGATGACTCTGATCGCCCCTGTTGACGGGATCGTTACGTACGGTGACCCTGACCGTATCTGGGGAAATCCGGAAGTCAAAGTCGGGATGGACGGCAGACGTAAACAGGTCATTATCACGATCCCGGACATGAGTCAGATGATCGTGGACGTGAATCTGCCGGAACAGTACCGTTCCAAAGTCTCCATCGGGGATAAGGTCCATATCACGCCAGAATCCTTGCCGGAGATCAAGATCAACGGTCAGATTTCCACGATCGCATCCCTGCCGGTCAATACGATCCCATGGGATAAGAGTACGCCCAAAATCTACCGGACAGTTGTTTCTTTTGCCGATCGCAATCCGAAAATTGTCAGTGGTATGAGTGTTCAGGTGGAAGTTGTATCCAAAATTCTGGAAAATGTGATTTCTGTTCCGATCGAAGCAGTATTTGAAGAAGGTGGACAGCTTTTTGTGTATCGCAAAGAACTTTCCGGCCCGGAAAAATGTTTTGTCAAGATCGGTGCATCCAGCGATAATGCCGTAGAAATCACAGAAGGACTTGAAGAGGGCGATGAAGTTTTCCTGTACCGCCCGTTCCAAGCCAAAACGAATTGAGCTGAAATGAGCGCAATAACACAAAAAGAAACTGGCGGAGAAGCCCTTTTTCTGGGGGACATCCGCAAAACATACCATACCGGAACAGTGGATGTCCCTGTGTTGAAAGGGGTCAACTTTGAAGTCCGGCGCGGGGAATTTATCGGAATCATGGGTTCATCCGGTTCCGGTAAATCCACATTGCTGAATATTCTCGGTCTGCTGGATAAACCTTCATCGGGAGTATATCGTCTGGATGGTCAGGCTGTGGAAACACTCTCGGACTATGAATTGACCATGATCCGGAACATCAAGATCGGTTTTGTATTTCAGGCGTTCAACCTGTTTCCGCATTTGACTGTGCAGGAAAATATTGAAGTGCCGATGATGTATGCCGGAGTGGATATCAAAACCCGTCACCGTATTTCGGAAGAGATGGCGGGCAAAGTGAAACTGGCACACCGTCTGGATCACCGTCCGACTCAGCTTTCCGGGGGGGAATGTCAGCGTGTTGCAGTTGCCCGTTCACTTGTTAATAATCCGACCTTTATTCTGGCGGACGAGCCGACCGGGAATCTGGATGAAAAAACAGGGACCGAGATCATGAATCTGTTTCATGAGCTTCACCGTGCGGGGACTACGATCGTGATGGTTACGCATAATCCGCAATATGAGAGTGAATATGACCGTGTGATTTATTTGCGTAACGGCAGAAAATGGCGCGTGATCGACAATGTAAACCACAAAACAGAGGAGTTTGAAACATGAAACTCCGGGATTCATTGTGGCTTTCATTCCACAACCTGATGCTTCATAAGATCCGTTCGATCCTGACTTCACTGGGGATCATTTTCGGGGTGGGCAGTGTGATTGCCATGCTCTCCATTTCCGAAGGGGCGAAACGGGAAGCTCTTTCGCAGATCGAATCCATGGGTGTGGATAATATTCTGATTTCAACACGGCGTCCGCCTCCTGCCGGAAAAGACGTGTCGGAAAATACCAACAACAGTAATATGGAAACGTATGGTCTGACAGAGCGCGACCGGAAACATATTCTGCGGATGGATAACGTGCAGAGTATTTCGACTGCGAGAAATTCCCGTAAAAGTATTCTGCGCGGTACGACCCGTCTGGATGTGTCTCTCTTCGGTGTGACGCTGGATTTTCTGAATGCCTGCCGTTCGGATATCGTGGAAGGCCGCTGGCTTTCTCCTGTTGATGGTGACCGGAATGTCTGTGTGATCGGGATGGGAGCGAAACGTTCTCTCTTTTCCATTACGGAACGGGATATTGTCGGGCGTGTGATCGGTGTCGGTGATGATGCGTATGTGATTGTCGGGATCCTTGAGAATCTGAAAGGAACCACGATCGACGGAGTGGGCTCCCCGAACAATGGGATTTTCATTTCCAAGAAAGCCTCTGATGCTATTTACGGGAAGATGTCTGTGGAACGTGTCAACGGCAGAACGCAGATCGAAGTGGTGGATTACGATACCTTTATCGTGAAGGTGATGGATGTGAGTTATATTGATTACACCGCCAAACGTATTGCCGCTTATCTCAGCAAAATGCACAATGATGTCAAAGACTGGGAAATGGTTGTTCCGCTGGATATTCTCAAACAGCGGGAGCAGACACAGAACATCTTTACGATCGTGATGAGTTCGATTGCCGGTATTTCTCTGCTGGTCGGGGGGATCGGGATCATGAACATCATGTTGGCAAACGTGTATGAACGTCGTAAAGAGATCGGGACCCGGCGTGCATTGGGCGCGCAAAAAGGGGATATTATCCGTCAGTTCCTTTTTGAAACGATCTTCCTGACTTCGATCGGCGGTTCGATCGGGGTTGCCCTGGGCTTGTTGATCGCCAAGATCGTGACGCAATATGCCAATTGGCCGGTGGCGTTCTCGATCTGGTTCATTATGCTTGCACTTTTGATCTCTGCAGTGATCGGTATCATCTTCGGAACCTATCCTGCCTGGAAAGCGGCACAGCAGAATCCGATTGATGTGTTGCGAGCCGAATAATTTTCTTCACAGATCAAAAAACGGACAATAAAAAATCCCGGACTTCTGAATTCAGATGATCCGGGATTTTCTGTATTGTCGGAAAATGATTTTTGAATCAGACTTCGAACATCCAGTTGTGAGTATCGGGCAGTTCGCCGTACTGAATGCCCTGCATTGCATCATAGAGCTTTTTCAGGGTCGGGAAGTTTTCTTCATACTTGTAGGTCTGATCTTTTGTAACGATTTCAGAGACCGGAGTAATGACCACAGCGGTACCGCATGCGCCGATTTCTGCAAAGTTGCCGAGTTCATTGCGATGGATCTGGCGTTTTTCAACTTTCATGCCGAGATCCTGAGCGATCTGCTGGAGGGATTTATTGGTGATACTGCCGAGGATGGAAGAGGAAGCCGGAGTTGCGTATGCGCCTTCTTTGGTGATCCCGAAGAAATTGCTGGTTCCGAATTCATCTACATATTCATGGGTTTTGGGATCCATGAACAGGGGGATCGGGAATCCTTTTTCTTTGGCAGCTTTTGCCGGTTTGAGGCTGGCAGCGTAGTTACCGCCGAGCTTGATCGTTCCGGTTCCCAGCGGTGCTGCACGGTCATAGTCTTCAATGACCATGGCGTGAACCGGTTTCATGCCGCCTTTGTAGTAGGGACCGACAGGCATGACCATGATCAGCAGTTCATATTCATCACTCGGAGCGACACCGATCTGCGGTCCGACACCGATATAGAGCGGGCGGATGTAGAGAGAACCGCCGGATCCATAGGGGGGAACGTAGTCGATGTTATCCAGCACGACTTTGCGGACGAGTTCGCAGAAGAAGTCCACGGGGATCGTCGGACCGAGGATGCGTTCTGCGGAGAGATTGAGACGGCGTGCATTTTCGTCCGGACGGAATACGCGGACAGCACCATCTTTGCAACGGAAGGCTTTGAGACCTTCAAATGCTGCCTGTCCGTAGTGGAGACAGGTTGCAGCGATTGACATGCTGATCGTATGATCTGTGCACAATTCACCTTCGCTCCATTTGCCATCTTTGAAGGATGCGCGGATGTGGGATCTGACCGGCATATAGCTGAAGCCGAGACTTGCCCAATCAATGTCTTTTCTGATGTTACTCAGTTCTTCTTTGGAAGCCATTTTTTTTTAATACTCCATGTTTTTTGGTTTTTCAGGCGTTGAAATCCTGTTTTTTATTTCTTTTTTTTAAATTATACTTGCATTTCTTTAAACTGTCAACTTAATTACTATTGATTTTTTCAGAAAAAAGTGTAATTTTATATACCAAAAGCCAAAAACATTCATAGAAAGGATAAATTACAATGAAAAAACAGCTTTTTGTTTTCGGTGCAGCCGCACTCGCCATGATGCTTTTCACAACAGGATGCTCCTGGTTTGAATCCGATGGAGAAGCAGATAACGCCAAAGGATTTTACCGCCCGCGCGGTCAGCAGGGCGCAGGTGGTCCCGGCTACGGCGGTGGTCGCGGCGGCGATGCAGACCTTACCGGCGGCGGTCAGGGCAGTTTCGGAAACGGTGCCTTTGATGGCGCTACTGCCAACTCCGGCTTGACTGATGGGACCGGTATGAACAATTATGACGGTTTCGGTGTTCCGATCGCAGAAGTTAAATTCCAGCCTGTCTTCTTTGCTCTCGACCAGTTCAATATCGGCAGCAATGAAATTGCAAAACTGGATGTGATCGTTGCATATCTGAACCAGAATCCCGGAACCGGTGTGGTGATCGAAGGGAACTGCGACAACCGCGGCAGCGAAGAATACAACCGTGCTCTCGGTGAACGCCGTGCAATCGCTTCTTATGATTATCTGACCGCATCCGGTATCGATGCCAGACGGATCAAAACGATCAGCAACGGCGAATCCAAACCGCTTGCCATGGGCAATGATGAAGCTTCTCACCAGCAGAACCGTCGCGATGATTTCATCGCAGTCAAACTGCTGCATCCCTGATCGTTATTCTGATCAATAAAATTTCCGGAGGGTCTCTTGTTGAAAGAGATCCTCTTTTTTATGGATTCATTGCACCCCGGCAATAGCCATCAGAAGCCACTTCGACCGTTTCTATGCCCAGAAGTGCGAATTTTGCATGAATCGCTGTCAGACAGCGTTGCAGACGCCTTAAATGGATGGTTCTGACTTCGATCCTGACTTTTGTTGTAGAGAAGACCCTGACACGACATCCGGAAAAAAAGAAACGTTCCCGCAGGATCTGTTCCGCCTGACGTGCCAATTCCAGCAGTGTCTGATCCAGAGGAGTCCCGCAGGGGATCCGGGAGGCAAGACAGGCAGATGCGGGCATCATCCAGTTTTTGATCCCGCATCGACGGGCAAGCAGACGGATTTGTTTTTTTCCGATCCCCGCTTCCAGCAGGGGATGTTTGATCCCCAGTTCATCGGCGGCTTTCATGCCGGGACGGTAATCGCTGAGGTCATCGGTATTGGTTCCGTCGCAGAGGGTGAAAATATTTTCCTGCTGCAGAGATTCCATTGCGGCGGACATGATCTTTTTTTTGCAGTAATAACAACGCAAAGGCCCGTTTTGCTGTACTTCTGTCTCGCCGAGGATCTCCGGAGAGAGGATTTTCAATTCCACGCCCAGTTCTTCAGCTGTCTGTTGTGCCTGTTCTGTTTCATTTCCGGGGGCAAGAGGCGTATGGATATGGATCAGACGGATCGTTTCTCTGCCGAGATGAGCTGCGGCGAAATGAGCCAGCAGAGAGCTGTCAGCTCCACCGGAAAATGCGATCCCGAATGGAGCCGGATAAGAACGCAGAACCTGCAATAAAGCTTTTTCCTGCGGCAGAAAAGGATGAGTTGATTTATTTTGCGGTGAGGAGTCGTTCATAATCTTCGATCAGAGCCTGTGACATTTTCTGCCATGGGAATTTATCACGGACGATTTCTCTGCCGGCTGTTCCGAGACGTTTCTGTGTTGTTTCATCGGAAAGGATCCGGATCAATGCATCTGCCGCAGCTTCTCTGTCACCGGGTTGGACAAGATATCCGCTCTGATCGTGAAGCACGACTTCGGGAGTGCCGTCCAAGGGGTATGCCACGACCGGTTTTGCTTCGGCAAGAGCCTGAACTGCAACTCTGGGGAGTCCTTCTTTCAGGGAGAAATGAGCCACGGTATCTGTCAGTGCGATATAGTCTGCGATCTGATCGGGTGAGATGAGTCCGGCGAAGATAACTTTATCCCGTATTTTCAGTTCATCACAGAGTTTTTCATACTCTGCCCGGCTGGGACCATCCCCCATGATAAGAAAACGTGTTTCCGGCAGTTTTGCGGCGACTTTTGCGGCGACGGGGAAGAAATCTTCATATCCTTTCCGCGGGAAAAGACGAGCCACAGCACCCACGACTTTCGCCTGTGTGGGAATACCGAGTTTTTCACGCAGGGACAAAGAATTTTCCGCTTGCAGAAAACGATCCAGTTCCATTCCGCTGTAAACCACTTTGAAAAGGTCGGGAGTTCCGATTTTCTGTTCCAGACATTGATCGATCATTGCCTGAGCCACGGAGTAGATCCGGTCACATTTCCGGGCAGCATAACGTTCTGCTGAGATGTAAATCAGATTTTTCATACGGCTTTCATAAGGTCCGAATGCCAGACCGTGTATGGTATGAACCACTACCGGGACACCAGCCATTCTTCCGGCGATCCTGCCGATGATCCCGGCTTTGGAGGAGTGTGTGTGAACCACATCAAATTTTTCTTTCCGGAAATAATCTGTCAGCCAGCGGATCGCTTTAAGGTCAGTCAGCGGGGCGATCTCCCGGACAAATAAGGGACATTCCACCACTTTGAATCCCGGATTTTTCATACGGGATAAAAGTTGTCCTTCCCGTCCTTCAGAAGGACCGGAGAGAAGTACACATTCATGTCCTGCCTCCACCAGACCTCTTGCTGAAAGAAAGGTGTTTTCCTGCGCTCCGCCTACGATCATTCTTGTAATAAAATGACAAACCTTCATATTTATATTCCGCTTTCCTGCAATTCATTTACAGCCATTCTGATGACAGATATCTCTTTACGGAACGGAAGAATAAATGTTCTGCTGTTCCCCGGAACCTCTCTGCCGACTTTGATCCGCATACCGCTGTTTTTGCATACGGTTGTCTGTACGTATATTTTAAGTTGATTTTCTGAAATGTCAAAAGAAAAACCGTTATTTTTGGTAAATGTTTTGAAAAAAAACTCATTGGAAGCGTTTTTCCGGCTCCAAAGATGGATTTTTGCACCTTTTTTCATTGCTTTTTCGATGGTTTCACGGAGAGCTGTTGTATTTTTTGTTGGTTCCGGCAGTGCGATTTCTTCGGGACGTATCATATCACAGAGATATTTTCCACTGCCGATATACTCTTTTCCCGGAGATGTTGCTGCCAGGAGGGATACGGTTGCATGACCGCGTTGTTTCAGATAATTCGCAGCGGCAGCCGTGCATTGGAAATCTGCCGGATTCACAATCAACGAAAATTTCTTATCCGGATCACTGTATATAAAAAGCGGTTGAGTTTGTTTTCCTCCATACAGGATCACGAATTCAGCTTCTGCCGGAGTATTGAGTCCGGAACACCAGAAGAAGATCAATAGCAAAGCCGCACATGCCCCTGTCAACAGGCGTTTTTTCTGGAATGGCAACAGCAAGAGAAAAAGAGTTATCATTCCCGCAAAAATACTCCAGAGCGGCGGATGCGTGATATTTCCTTCTGTGATCCGTGCGAAATAATCGCAGACAGAGAGTATATATCCGGCTGTATGGTCCTGTAAGACCGCAAAAAAATCTCCTGCCGGTTTCCAGAGTAGTCCGGGGATCATGCCGAGTGTAAAGAATACAAAGGAACACCATGCTGCCGGGAGGATCAACAGATTGGCTGGCATTGCGAATGGTACACAGAGATCCTGATAGTAAAGTGTCAGAATGAATCCGGCGATCCATGCTGTCAGACTGCCCGCCAGAATCATGCCGGACTTGTAGCCGCATTTCAGTTTGAACTGCACCCATTTACCTTGAGAACGATATGGATACCAGTGATGTTTTTCAAACAGAAGTTTCAGCCATTCAGCAGTTCTGTCGCAACTGAGGATCAGAAAAAACACACAGATAAATGAGTATTGAAATCCGGCATCTCCGATTTGTGACGGATAGAGTAAGAGCAGAATGGAACATGCCAGAAAAACTGAATTCATCGCCTTGCTTTGTCTGAGAAAGGCTTTCGGGATGCACCAGCAGAAGAGCATGATCACCGCCCGTAAAGCGGGAAGCTGCAGTCCGGTCATCCATACATAGAAAAAGGTCAGCACCGGAGCAATCAACATTTTATAACGGAATGGAAAATATGCCAGCAGAAAAAGAATTGCCCCGGTAAATAATCCCACATGCAGCCCGCTGACTGTCAGAATATGGATCGTGCCGCTTTGTCTGAATGAATCCAGTTCTTCCCGTTCGATCCCGTGACGGCTGCCGAAAATCAGAGCCGCAGCCAGAGCTTTATTTTTATTATTTTTTATGGGGGCAATCAGGGATCGTGTCAGTTGATCCCTGAAATTCAGCACTTTCCGGAAGAATGTTTGTTCCGGAGCTTGGGTTTGCAAAATTTCATCCACCGAAAAAAGATAATGGATATTCCGTCTGTTCAAATATTTTCCATAATCGAATCCACCCGGCAGAATCGGTTTTTCCGGTAGATAAAGAATTCCCCGGGCATAAAAGATTTTTCCATAGGAGAGTTGTTCAGCGTGATCTTTCGGGAAGACTGCCATGATTTTTTCATGAACAGCCAGCCATTCACTTTCAGAGGAAAAACGCAGTTGTCTGATCTGACTGGCAACATATCGTGGATCACGCAGTCCTGCCGCAGTGCCGCAGAGAGTTGGATCTTTGATTTCAAATTCCAGTTCAACTCCGATTGCCGGACGATGATTCAAAAGTGCTGATAAACTGTTTTTATGAGTCTGACTGTGAAGAAACAGAGCGCATAATGCGACCGTTGCGGGCAGGGCAAAAAAACGGAATGTCCTGTTGAGTCCGGTAAACGGAATCAACAGGAGTGTCAGAAAAGGAGGCAGCAGAGCTGTCAGAAAAGGATTTTCCGGAAAGAGTGTTGCCGGAAGAACCGCAGAGAGAATTCCGGCAAGCAGGATCACACAGGGATATTGTGAAACAGCTTTCTGAATCCGCAGCCCCCAAAAGCCTGCGGAGATCTTATGCAGAAAAACAGTACCCGTATTCCTGTCCATTTATTCCGTGAGAATATCTTTGTAGGAACATCCGGGGGGGATCATGGGGAGGACATGTTCCTCATATCCTGTCCGGCAATCCAGCAGATACGGGCCATCATGATCCAGCATTTCCCGGATCGCTTCTGTAACATCTTTACGTGAGTTGACCGTTTTTCCGGGGATACCGTATCCTTTTGCGATTGTGACAAAATCCGGATAGTAAGAGTTGTTGTCTTCCGGATGTTTCAGGATCGTGCAGCAGTGATTGCTTCCGTAAAAACGATCTTCCCATTGAGCAACCATTCCCAGGTGCTGATTATTGAGGATGACCATTTTGACCGGGATTTTTTCTGCGACCAGAGTTGCCAGTTCCTGAATATTCATCTGGAAAGAACCGTCGCCATCCACATTGATGACCAACTGATCCGGTGCGGCGACTTTTGCGCCCATGGCGGCGGGCAGACCGAATCCCATTGCTCCGAGTCCGCCGGAGGTGAGGAACTGACGCGGAGATTTGTATTGATAAAATTGTGCTGCCCACATCTGATGCTGACCCACGCCCGGAACAATGACCGCTTCACCGTGGGTGAGACGATGCAGTTCTTCCAGAATGTATTGCGGTTTCGGAGGTGCATCATCGGAGCTGTCTTTATATTTGAACGGATAGGAATTTTTCCATTCATTGATCCGTGCGAACCAGTCATTGTAATTCTGTCTGAGCGGATTTTTATTCAGTTCCGTCAGAACTTCTTTGATATCTGCCACGATCCCCAGGTCGGCACGTTTGTTTTTGTTGATTTCGGATCGATCCACATCCACATGAATGATAAAAGCATCCTGAGCAAACGTATTGACCGGACCTGTTACACGGTCATCGAAACGGGTTCCGAAAGCGAGGAGCAGATCGCATTTGTTGACTGCATAGTTTGCGGCATAAGTGCCATGCATTCCGAGCCAGCGGAGAGAAAGCGGATCATCAGGGGGGAAAGCCCCCATTCCCATCAATGTAGTGGCAACAGGGATATTGAAAGCATGAGCGAACTCTCTGAGTTCTTCCGCCGCATTTGCCATAATGATTCCGCCGCCGGCATAGACACAAGGGGATTTCGCCCGTTTGATCGCTTTCCGGATCATGTCGATTTCAGAGTTGCGGACCGGAGGAGGTGTTTGTCTGGCATCGTTGATCTCCTCCCATTTCGGATAAACGGGAACAGTCCGTGCCTGTTGGATATTTTTGGGGATATCCACGAGGACAGGACCGGGTCGTCCGGTTCCAGCCAGTTTGAAAGCCTGAAACAGGATCGAAGGAATATCATTGACATCCATAACAAGGAAACTGTGTTTGACCAGCGGGCGTGTGACGCCGATGATATCTGTTTCCTGGAACGCATTTTTTCCGATGAAAGAAAGTCCGACCTGTCCGGTGATGAACACAACCGGGATGGAATCCATGTAAGCATCTGCGATTCCGGTGATGAGATTGGTTGCTCCGGGTCCGCTGGTGGCAAGACAGCATCCTGTTTTTCCAGAAATACGGGCATATCCACCTGCGGCAAAAGCTCCACCCTGTTCATGACGCGGCAGAACCAAACGGATATTGGAATGAGAGAGAGCCTGATGAAGTTCAAGAGCTTGTCCGCCCGGATAAGCAAAAATAACATCCACGCCGATTTTTTCCAGTGTCCGGGCTACGATTTCTGCTCCCTTGAGGGTCTTGTCTGTGTGTTGATTCGATGATTTCATAGTGATTCGCAAATATAGGGGTTGAAGTCTCTGTTAAACATTTGAAAATAGCAAGTCCGCCCGGTCAGCCCATGCAGAATATTGAAATACCGTTTCACTCTGCTATCAACGCTGCCGGGCATCTTACAATAACAAATAGAATCCCAGTTGTTTTTCCAATATATTTCATAAAATCCGATCCAGAATTTTCAGTAAACAGTAATATACTGTAACAAGCGGGAAAAATCAAGTATTTTGTAAAAAAATCTGTTCAATAGGCTGTGAACAACAGGAGCGGCACATCACTTTCAAAGAGAAGTGAAAAACTGTTTTCCAGAGCTGTATTCAGGGTTGCAGTCCACCAGCGGGAGAGTTCCAGATCCCGGATCGGATACTTCAATCCATCGGCTGTGAGTCTGACCGGTTTTCCCGATGGGTTGAAAATCGAGATGGATTGTCCCGGACGGGAGGGATAACTGCCGCTTTGAACTGCTGGAAAGAAGATCCCGGTATCGGTCAGCATCCGGATATTGGGATGAATGGTTGCGTAATCTGCCAACAGAGAGAGATTTCCCAATGTATGATCTTCCCGTTTGCCGGTTGCACCGAGAATGGTGAGATATTCTTCTTTTCCGATCTGCTGCATGGCAAAACGGAATGCTTTGCTGAGGTCATTGGTTTCCTGTTCGCTGACATGGATGATCCTCGATGCCAGTTTCTGCCGGAAATCCAAATCCAGACTGTCCAGATCCCCTACGACCCAATCCGGTTCACGCCCCCATGCAAGAAGACTTTTTGCCGCACCGTCGCAGGCAATGATCCTGGAAACGTTCCGCAATGTTTCCAGCGGGAGCGGATGCGATGGGAAATCACCATCTGCCAGAATGACCATATCAGTTTTCATGGTTTTCTTCCTCTTCCGCCGCTTTGAGCCATTGCAAACCGAATACGATCCCGCAAATCAGAAACACACTCCACATCAGCAATGTCGCAAGCGAATCATTATTTCTCAAGTAGAGATCCAGCCACATCCAAATGGAAATCCCGTTGACCAGAGTCCAGCAGATCCATTGTTCAAAACAACGCATGACACTGAGAACCATGGCGGTGATACTGATCACGGTTGTGGCACTGTCGAGCCATGGGGAGGCGTCGCCTGTGTATTTCAGAATGACAGCACCGGAGATCCATGCCGCCAGTGTTGCCAACAGTGTCAGAATACGATGTTTATGTGTCAATTTCCGTTTCCGGATCGTCCCGGTGAGTTCCTGTCTGTGACGGAGCCAGATCATGAATCCGGCGAACTGCATGGGCAGATAATAACACCAGTTCAGCAGCATATCTCCGTAGATCCTGCTGCTGAATGCGATATAGCCGTAAAGGATCGTGTTGACGACACCGAAGAGATAACAGGAAGCTTTTCCTTTGCCAGACAGGAGTGTATAAAGGATCCCGGTTACGGCACTGATGATGCCGATCAGAGAGTCTCCCCCCTGATGAATTGTGATCACGACTACGGTCAGGATTGCGGCACCCATCCAGCAGACTTCACTGGTTTTCCAGTCCCGCAATTCACTTTTTACAAATCCGGCGACAGCTTCCATGATTTTTTCTCTTGAATCTATCAGCCGATTTTCGGGAGTTTTGCCAGACTTCCAGCAAGATCCGCGTCAGTCGGGATGTAATCGGTCATTGCATTATCATTGAATTTCTGATATGCGAACATATCAAAATATCCGGTTCCGGTCAAACCGAATACGATCGTTTCGGCTTTTCCTGTTTCACGGCATCTGACAGCTTCGTCGATCGCTGCCCGGATCGCATGAGCACTTTCCGGAGCGGGGAGAGTTCCTTCGCAACGTGCAAAGAACTGAGCCGCTTCAAAGACTTTGGTCTGTTCCACAGAGGTCGCTTCCATCAGACCGTCAGCATAGAGCTGAGAAAGAACAGAGTTCATACCGTGATAACGGAGACCGCCGGAGTGATTAGCTGACGGCATGAAAGAAGAACCGAGAGTGTACATTTTGGAGAGCGGGCAGACCATACCGGTATCGCAATAGTCATAGGCATATACGCCGCGTGTCAGGCTGGGACAGGATGCCGGTTCGACCGCAATGAAACGGTAATCTGCTTCTCCGCGGAGTTTTTCACCCATGAACGGAGAAATCAGACCTCCGAGATTGGAGCCGCCTCCGGCACAACCGATCACAACATCCGCTTTTTCTCCATATTTTTCCAGTCCGATCTTTGTTTCCAATCCGATGATCGACTGATGCAGAAGCACTTGATTCAGAACTGATCCGAGTACATAACGGAATCCTTCCTGCCCCATTGCCGCTTCGACTGCTTCAGAAATTGCACAGCCGAGACTGCCGCCTGTTCCCGGATGATCCGCGAGAATACGGCGTCCGACAGCTGTTTTGTCAGAGGGAGATGGGGTTACACTTGCGCCGAAAGTACGCATGACTTCCCGGCGGAACGGTTTCTGTTCATAAGAGACTTTGACCATGAAGACCTGACAGATCAGATCAAAATAAGCACATGCCATGGAAAGAGCTGTACCCCACTGTCCGGCTCCGGTTTCTGTTGCAACCCCTTTGAGCCCCTGTTTTTTTGCATAGTATGCCTGAGCAATGGCGGAGTTCAGCTTGTGACTGCCGGAGGTGTTGTTTCCTTCAAATTTGTAATAGATCCGGGCGGGTGTGCCGAGAGCTTTTTCGAGGAAATAGGCACGCACCAGCGGAGCGGGGCGGTACATCCGGTAGAAAGAGCGGATCTCATCCGGGATATCAATATAGGGATTGGTATCATCCAATTCCTGTTTTGTCAGTTCATCACAGAAAACATTCCGGAGTTCATCAAAAGTCATGGGCTTATGTGTTTCGGGATGAAGCAAGGGGGCAGGTTTGTTTTTCATATCTGCCCGGACATTGTACCACTGTGTCGGCAGTTCCGCTTCAGAAAGCAGGATTTTATACGGAATTTCAGGGTTGGTTTTGTTCATGATCGTATTTCCTTTCATTAATTATAATACTATTACTTCAAATCAACAGGGTGCAGATTTTCTGCGGTGAAATGGGTGAACCATCACCGCCATCGGTAAAAATCATTTTCTGTAAAAATCATTTCTGCACCTTTATTTTTTTTATTTCTGCAACAAAAAAGGCGGATTGAAAACTTTTTTCAAACCGCCTGACCTGACATGAGTTGTTTATATGTGAACAATCCGGCTTCGGCGAATCAACCCCGACGCCACCAACCAAACTTCTTCATTGTCAGTTTTGCTGTAATCATAAAAATATCCCTCGATTTTTTTGATAGCATATAAATTACCACAACTGCATGATATTGTCAAGTCCGCAAGAAAAAAAACTGTGGATTTTTTAGAGAAAAACAGGATTCTGTTTCATTTTGCATTTTTTTGTGAGAGATCAATGATCTGATTGCAGCCCTGTGTTGTGGTCAGACGGTGTGCAATGACAAAAATCGTCATTTTCCCGTGAAGAGAGCTGATCGCTTCAATAAACGCCTGTTCTGTCTCATTATCCAGCGCACTGGTTGCTTCATCCAGAATAAGGATCTGCGGATGATGATAGAGTGCTCTGGCAATTCCGAGCCGCTGACGCTGTCCGCCTGAAAGACGGGTTCCTGCTTCTCCGATCATGGAATCCATTTTTTGAGGAAGAGAGTCGATAAAATCATAAAGCTGAGCAATTTTCAAACATTCTTCCACACGAGCCCTGTCGATTTCATGGTCCGGGATCCCGAATGCTACGTTGTGGAGAACAGAGTCATCCAGAAGATAGATGAACTGCGGGACATATCCGATCAGAGCACGCCATGAACGGAGATTCTGATTAATATTGATCCCGTCCGCCAGAATTACACCGGAATCAGGTTGGAGAAGCCCGGCGATGAGATCGACCAGAGTTGTTTTTCCACATCCGGTTTTTCCCACAAATGCAACGGAGGTATTGACCGGAATTTTCAGTGAATAACCGGAAAAGAGAGGCTTTTCCGCATTCTCATATTTGAAAGAGAGATTTTCCAGAGAAATCTCTTTTTGCAGAGTGATATTGTGTTCCGACTGTTGCAGCTCTTCTTTGGGGAAATCCCGATAAAGATCATCGAACAGTGATCCCAGCAGCGGCTGAAGCTGGCGGACTGTTGCCAGATGATATTGGATTCTGGAGAGCGAGGGCATCAGGCGTACCATGGCAACTCCGATCAGAGAGAAACGCAACAGAATGGAACTGTTGGCAATATCGAAGAATACATATCCTGCGAGCATGAGCATGCCTCCGGAGATCATTCCCGATTCCAGAAGAAAACGCGGGATCTGACTGAACAGTGCGATCAGAGTGTTGTTCCGGTCATCCTGATAAGTCAGTTCATCATTCTTCCGGATGAATAAATTTTCAGCCGAACGGATCTTGACTTCTTTGATTCCCTGAAAAGCCTGCATTTCATTGCGTGTTCGTTCGCTCATTTTTTTCAAACGCTGTTCCCCCAGTTTCAGATTGATCTTTTTCAGAGGAATGAAAAGGATCGCAGAAATGACAATGGAAATCAGGATCATGATCACTGTTGCCCCGGGAACGAAAAAGACAAGCATGGCGAAAATCATGATCACATTGAGTATTTCTGTGCAGATCATGAGCAGGCTCATGAGAATGGAATGGAGCAGATTTTTGGAAATCTGGAGATTGGAAAGCATATCGGCTGTATTCCTGTTGAGATAATAGGAATATGGCGCAAAGATATAATTCCGGAAGAGAATATTGGTTGTGTATGAAACTTTCCGGAAAATCTTTTTCGCCTGATACCATGTCAGGAAGACCAGAAAAAGATTTTTGAAAATAAAAACAGCGGCGATCAACAGACAGAGAAGAATCAGAAATGATTGTACTGACTCCGGCTGCAGATAGTCATACAGGAATTTCAAATAACGGTTTTGTTGGATCAATTCCGGATTGGTCAGGAGCGCAACGATCGGGAGGATCATTCCGATGCCGAGCAGTTCCAGATTGGCTGCGATGAACATCAGAAAGAGAAGCAGGTAAAAGATCCCTTTTTCTTTCCGGGAGGTTGTCTGCCAGAATGTCTTGATCAGTTGTTTCATACATCTCCGTTTCTTTTGTTTTGCAATAATATACAGTGATTGAGTGAAAAATAAAAGTACAGACATGGATATTTTGTATGTTTTTTGCTTTTTCTTTCTTTTTCTGACTTGCCAGATGAAAGAAATCATGGCATATTAACGGGTCAGGCGGTGAGAATCGTGTTATTGATCACCGGAGCAGAACTATTTTTCAACTTTATCAGAACCGGTGGGGACGTTGGTTGTTATGGAAAAAATTGTGATTATCGGATGTGGTGCGGCGGGTATGACTGCTGCGATTTATGCTGCGAGAGCGAATCTTGAACCTTTGCTGTTGAGCGGTCCTCTGCCGGGCGGCTTATTGACTCAGACCAGCGATGTGGAAAATTTTCCCGGTTTTCCGGATGCTGTGAACGGATATGAATTGATGTTCAAATTCCAACAGCAGGCGGAACGTTTCGGTACCCGGATCGAAAGTGATATCGTGACCCGTTGTGAATTGCAGCCGGGCGGACCGCATAAATTGTATCTGGAAAGCGGAAAAGAGATTGAATGTAAAGCTCTGATCATTGCAACCGGAGCATCTCCCCGTTGGCTCGGTTTGCCGTCTGAACAGAAATTTCTGAATCGCGGAGTTTCTGCCTGTGCCACTTGTGACGGTGCTTTTTACCGGAATGTTCCCGTGGCAGTAGCCGGTGGCGGTGACAGTGCCATGGAGGAAGCCAATTTCCTGACTCATTTCGCCAGTGAAGTTCATTTGATCCACCGACGTGATGAGTTCCGCGCCTCTAAAATCATGGTGGAACGTGCTCAGAACAATCCCAAAATCATTTTCCACCTGAATGCGGTCGTCAATGATATTTACGGAGAGAATGATGTGGATGGCGTTGAGATCAAAGATGTCAGGAGCGGCGAACTGACACGTATCCCCTGTAAAGGTTTCTTTGCAGCTCTCGGTCATGTGCCGAGTACTGCTTTGTTCAAGGATCAGCTCGAACTGGATGAAAAAGGATATCTGAAACTCCGTGATAAGAGTTCCATGACCAGCATGGAAGGGGTTTTTGCCGCAGGAGATTGTGCGGATCCCACATACCGTCAGGCGATCCATGCAGCCGGTATGGGATGCCGTGCCGCAATCGATGCCGAACGCTGGTTGAACAGCTGAGCTGATTCAGATCGGATATCCACAGAGGATATTGGAGAGTCATATCCATGAAGTTCCTCGTGTATAATATTGCATACGGAACGGGTGCACCGCAGGGTCGGTATGATCAGATTTTCGGGTTGTACCGATATCTGCGGACAGGACCGGAACGGCTTGAACCAATCATTGATTATATCGCTTCGGCGAATGTGGATGTTGCCGGATTGGTGGAAGTGGATAAAGGTTCTTTCCGGACAGGACGGATCGATCAGAGTCGTAAAATTGCTGATGCTCTTGCTCTTTCGGAATATGGAGCAGTCAAATATGCACCCGGTTCATTGCCCCGCAGGATCCCGATCCTGCGGCGTCAGACCAATGCGTTCCTGACCCGGGAACGGAATATTCCCTGTGCTTATCATTATTTTCCGGTAGGGATGAAACGGCTGTTTCTGGAAATTGAAAATAACGGGATCCATTTTATTTTACTCCATCTTGCCTTGCGTCACAAAGTGCGTCAGCATCAGTTGGAATTTTTGAAACAGAGAATAACAGAGATTTCCGCTCCGGTCGTGATCGGCGGAGATTTCAATGTGTTCAAAGGTACTTCCGAGTTGCAGAAATTCATGGATGAAACCGGATTATTTTCAGCGAACACCGAAAACCGCCCGACATTTCCCGCGTGGGCTCCGGCGCAACAGTTGGATTATATTCTGTATTCCGGAGCGATCCGTCCGATCAATTTTGAGATCGGAGCCGTGAAATACTCCGATCATCTGCCATTGCTTTTTGAATTTGAATTGAAACAATAAAAGGTCAGGGCAGTTCCGCCCGCATCACATCCAATGGCGGTTTGATCCCAGTCCAGAGCTCAAACGATTTTGCTCCCTGATGCAAGAGCATTCCGGAACCGTTGGCATGGGCGATCCCGTGAGCTTGAGCGTATTGCAACAGGGCAGTGGGTTTATAGATCGTATCAAAGAGAGCGATTCCCTGCGGCAGCCATTCCGGTGGAAGCGGCGGAGGATCATCGGGTTCCAATCCCAGACTTGTGCATTGAATTGCCACCGGAACCTGTTTCAATGCTGTCCGAACAGCTTCTTCATTGTTCAGTGCTGCGGCGGTACATTCCAAGCCCGGATAATGAGTCGTCAGTTCTGCACATAATCCTTCCGCTGTGGCAAGGGTCCGATTCAGAATATACAGATTTTTCAATCCTTTTGAAGCAAAATGGAATGCCGCCGCTCGAGCCGCACCTCCGCACCCGATGAAGAGAGCCGCATTATTTTTCAGTGTGTATCCGAATGCTTCAGACAATGCCGCTTCCAAACCATAGCCATCCGTTGAACAGCCGGAGAGTTGATTTTCCCGGATGAGTACAGTATTGACACTTCCCGCAAGGGCAGCTTCCTGATTGACTTCATCCAGGAAAGGAATGATTCCTTTTTTGTGAGGAACTGTGATATTGAATCCCGCCAGTTTTTTCCGGGCTTCTGCGGCAAAACTTTCCAAGCCGTCTGCCAGTACATGCACTGCGATATATTCTGCATCCATTTTCAAGGCTCTGAATGCAGCGTTGTGCATTGCCGGGGAGAGGGAATGTGCAATGGGATCACCGATCACGGCATATATTTTTTTTGTCATTTTTGAATTTCTCCTTTTCGTATTCGTGCCGTCAGTCCGGAGTGACGGAGCGTCTGTTGTTGTAAACAGGTTTGAATGGCTGCTTTTGAACTGACAAGACGGACTCTTTTTTCCGCCCGTGTGATGGCAGTATAAAGCAATTCTCTGGTGAGCAGACGGGAATGTTTATCCGGCATGAGGATCATCACATTCTGGAATCCGGAGCCCTGCGATTTATGGATCGTCATTGCAAAAATACATTCATAAGAGGGAAGGTCAACCAGAGGAAAATTCCGGTAAACAGTTCCGTTTTCATCCGTGGTTCTGAAACTTGCATAAAGGGTTCCCGGCTGTTCCGGATGATTCAGGATCAAGCCGATATTGCCGTTATAAAGATTCAGATACGGCAGATTTTCAAGGATCATGATCGGAACTCCGACTGCCGGAAGTGATTTGATTTTCAATGTTTTACATATAAAACTATTGACCTGTTGGACTCCGGACGGACCCCGTTGGACAGCACAGAGGATTTTGAATGAATCCAGAATATCAAAAGCTGTTTCGACAGATTCCGGATCCCCTTTGGCTGCGAGAGTGAGCATATCTGCGGGGGCATAATGTTTATCCTTGCCCAGAACGATCTCTTTTTTGAAGAGAAACTCTCTGATTTCTTTTGCCGGGACTTTTCCCGGTTCCGGAATTGTTGTTGAGAACTCTTCGCTGTTCATGCTGAGCAGTTTTGCTGTCAGATTCGTGATTTCCTGCGGTGCAGGTGTATGCGTGGAAAGCATTTTGATCTCATGACTGATTCCGCTGATTTCGGGCGCATTTTTTGCCCGGTAGTTGATTTGCAATTCCGCAATATGCCCGGATAACGGAGAATCCTGTGTGGCTGTCGGAAGTTTCCAGAAAGTCTGTTTTTGAAATTCTCTGTTGAGAGGTTCCGGCAGCTGGTTGGCTTTTGCTGTTGTGTAAAGGTTGGCAAGGATCGAACCGGCATCCACGGAAGCTAACTGGTCTTTATCGCCGATCAGGATCAAGCGGGTATGTTTCTGAAGAGCGTTCAGAAGATTTCCGAGAAGAGAGAGCGAGATCATGGAAACTTCATCCACCACGATCAAATCGGCAAGGATCGGATTATCCTGATTGTGCCGGTAACGGCAGGTGTGCATTTCCGGATGCAGCAGAGAGTCAAGAGTTGAACAGGGAAGCTGCAGCAAACGTTGTTTGACTGCTTCAGAACAGTTCAGATTCGGCAGTTCCTTGCAGATCGATTCTTTCATCCGCTGTTTTGCCTTGCCGGTGGGGGCACACAGATGAATACTCCAGTCCGGATGATCCTCCAGATACCAGACGAGCATTGCTGTCATGACCGTTGTTTTTCCGGTTCCCGGACCGCCGGTGAGGATTGTGAAATGATTCTGTTTTGCCATGAATACAGCCAACTGCTGATAATCCGGTACGGTATCTGTTCCGGATCCCTGTTTGAAACGTTTGGAAAGAGCTGCCAGTTTCCCGGACGGAAGTTCTTCCATGGGATATTCCACCTTACAGCGTTCGCATATTTCCTGTGCAATCAGTGTTTCATAGGCATAATAACGGTTGAGATACAACAATTTATCTTTGACATTCAATACAAGTGGTTGGCTTGCCGGTGCATTATCCCGTGGTAAACAGCATACAAGAGGTGCCGCTATGGGGGATGTCAGCTCTTGTAGAAATTCAAATACAGACGGCAGTTGTGCTTGCTGTACGGCGGAGGTGTCATCCGTTTCAGGGAAGAGAGTTCCTGCGACAACTTCCAGAGCACAACAGGAGTGTCCATCCCGCACCGCTTTTGAAGCCAATGCGGCGGCGAGGAAAAGAATGGTCTTGTTTGTTCCGGAATAATTTTTTGTGACATATTCCGCAAAGACCAGGTCTATATTGATGAATCCTTCCGGGATTTTCCAGCTTTTGATTTGTTGCATATCGATCATGATCATCACCCGAAAATAGTATTGATCTTTTGTATCAGTCTGAAAGAGGGGCGGTCGTAGAAGATACCGCGTTCCGGGAATTGCGGAGAGATCCCCCGGAGGAAGAAATAATATACTCCGCCGAAATAGCGGTCAAAGTCTTCTTCCGTGATTTTTCGATCCAGATGCAATTCCAGAAATTGCATAAAAGCAGATGTGTAAAGAATATATTGAAGCGGATAGGATTCTGAGATCATTTCCTGAATCATTCCTGTTCTGTTGAAATTTTCCGGATTTCCATCCAGACGGTTGGATTTCCAGTCAACGATATAATATTTTCCATCGTAACAGAAGAGCAGATCGATAAATCCGCTGAGGAATCCTGTCAGTTTCATATTATCCACATGGAATTTGGAAAGAGAGCTTTCCCCGAATTTCTCCCGGCAATAGGTTGCGACCAGCGATGTTAATTCTCTGACTTGGAATTTATTCCGGAAATTCCGGCAGAATTCCAGTTCATGCAGTTGATTGCCCCGGGGAATATCGGCAAGAGTAAATTCGGCTCCCGGATGCTGTGTCAATTTCGCCTGTAACACATTTTTGACCATTTCAATGGTGAGAGTACAGGATTCCTGCTGTTGGATCCCTGTTTGTCCGGAAAGCAGTCCGAACTTTTGGAGTTTATTTTCCACCAGTTTGGAAAACTCCGGGGAATCCGGATCGACTTTCCCTGTTTCTTCCAAGATCTCATGCCATGCGTTTCCTGTGGCAACACCGCTTTTGAATGTGAAAATGGGGGGGAGCTCTGTTTTTATGTTGAGTGCATCATCATTGTCTGAGTCTTCATTTTCATCAAAAACCGCTTCTGTTTTTCCCGTTGTTTCGAGAGAAATATAACCCGCCAGTTGTGAGAAACTGGAGAATTGATAATCCTGATTGAGTTTTCTTCTCCAATGAGGACGTTCCCGGAATTCTTCCTGTGATTTCCTTTCCGGGATCCAGGGAGTGCATGAAACCTTATCGCCCGAATATAAGAACTCCCATTCCGGAGGGATCTGTTTCGGGACATCTGCATCATTCAAAATATCAAGCAGAGTCAGAGGTTCAACTGTTTCCCCTTGCAACGGTGGGATTTTGAAGATCCAGTCCATCACACAGGGTTGATTTCTCTTATCCAGATTTCCCCAGAAAATATGACATTGGTATTTTGCCCTTGTGACAGCCACATACAGGAGGCGCATCCGTTCCTGCATATATTCCAACTTGGCAACATTCAGCAGATTTTCATTTCCTGTCATATCCCGGATCAGACGATCCTGCTGATCATGGAAATTTCCCGGTTTATCAATACACTGCAGATTATAGAGCGTGGGCAGCATGACGATCGGATATTCCAATCCTTTGCTGGCGTGGATCGTGGTGATGACTACCGCTTCGCTGTCTGTCTCCATAATGGCTTCATGTTCTTCGGATTCTTCCTGATCCTCCTGCATCATTTTTTGCAAATAGGTTATCACAGCATCGGGAGTCAGTTCCCCGGTGATTTCAGCCGTATGCAGCAGTTCCCGCAAATGCAGCAGGTCTGTCAGGATCCGTTCTCCGCCGACTCCTGACAGCAGACGTTCCCGGACGGAATATTTCTGCATCAGAAGCTGAAGCATTTTGATGAAGGAGGTATTTTTCCAGACCGTTTGAAGGGAACGGAAAAATTCAGGCACTCCATCCAGAAGTTGTCCTTTATCAGCATCATCCTGCATTTGAATGAGGTCATGAACTGAATAGCCCATCATCCGGGTTATCATGGCATTGATGATTTTATCTCTGCTGGTTGGATCACAGACAGCTCTCAGGACAGCGAAGAGTTCCACACTTGCAGTCGATTTGAATACATTCCCTGATTTTGCAACGACCGAGGGGATATTGCGTTTGTTCAATTCCGTTTTTATTGATGATACTTCATAATGAGTTGTCACCAGAATTGCAAAATCGGCGGGCGTACATACATGGAATTTATCCTTGATAAAATATCCGTCTCTGTTTTGCAGCATATTCCGGATATTCTCTGCGCATGCGGCAGCACTCCATTTATTTATTACCGCTTTGGTACTATTTTTTTCCATTTTGAGCATGTGCATTTTCAGAGGAACGGGATCTTCGATCTGATTTTGATTCATCCATCCGGGGACAGGGTTTCCATCTTTTTTCAGCAGACCGGTTTTGACCGGATGAAATCCGATGTTTTTATCTGCAAAGGGATAGGGATGTCTGTCAAAGAGAGTATTGATCGCTTTGATCAAGTTATCAGCGGAACGGTAATTTGTATCCAGGAAATAGAAATAACCATTTTTTGCTGCACAATCCAGAGAAGCTCTTCTGTATGTTGCAATATCGCCTCCACGGAAAGCATAGATCGCCTGTTTCGGGTCGCCGACCATGAAGAGGAGGGGATCCTGACGATTGGCAAAAACATCCATAACGATTTTATATTGAATCGGATCTGTATCTTGAAATTCATCAACGATCGCAGCAAAATATTTTTTCCGTATGAGTCTTGTCAGACTTTCGGAAGAAATGACTGCATCACGAACTTTCTGCGGCATATCATCGAATGTCTGAATATTTTTCTGTTGTTTCAGTTCTGCAAATTTCTGTTTGACCTCTTGAGCTATTTGAATTGTGATACTTTGCGTGAAGAGGAGATGCTGCTTGTACAGTTCCCCGCATTTCTGGAAAAAAGGCTGAGAGAGATATTCCTGCCATTGTTTGATTTTTGTTTTTCTTTTATCGGTGATTTTTTCTATATTTTCCTTACGCAGTTCTGTCAGAAGCTGGATCAGATCAAAGGGCGTATTTCCTGTTTCTTTCCACTCCGTGAGTTGTTTATCCCGCTTTTGCATGTAATCTTCCTGTTTTTTTTGCAAGGTAGCGGTATAAGAAGCGAGGAGCCCCGGCGAATAAAGTTCTTTCAGTTCATCTATTGTCTGTTTCAGAACTTCCGGTGTGACATTTGCTTCCGGAGAAGAGAGCACCACAAGTTTATCTCTGGCGATCAGATCCTTGATTAGCTGATCGACTCTTTTATCATTCATAAATTCCTTGATCAGTTCAGCAAAATTGATACCGGGGATCTTCTGATAGAAATATTTCCGGATACAATCTTTTTTGAGTCGTCTGATGATCTCTTTCGTATCCTTACAGGTATCTGTATTGAAAAGGATTCCGCTTTCAAAGGCGAATTCTCTGAGGATTTTCTGGCAGAAGCTGTGGATGGTGAAAATTGCCGCTGCGTCAAAATCAAGGAGGGCGATTTTGATACGGGCGAGAATGATCTCCGGATCCTGATTTTCCTGCATGGCATTCTGCAGGAGTTCTTTGATCCGTTTGGATTCATCTTCTTTCAACAGTTCCGGTTTTGTAAGGAAAAGTTGCGCGTTATGAAGGATCTGACGGATCCTGTCCTGCAGTTCCTGTGTTGCCGCATTGGTAAATGTCATCACCAGAATACTTTGGATCGGCAGAGCTTTTTCTGCGATCAGGCGCAGGAAGAGGTTTTGGATCGTATAAGTTTTTCCGGTCCCTGCTGAAGCCTCGATCAGAGAAATCCCGGAGAGCGGACAGGTTGCCGGATCAATAATTGCAAAGTTGTTCTGATTCATTGCTTTTTCTCCATAAATATGTGCAGATCAATGTCTTTGGAGAGGCTTTGTTCATATATGGTATTATCCATTTGTCCGTTATACATAAAATCAAAAATGGTTTGTGCTGTTTTTATAAAATCGAATATGAAGGCGGGATTACCAAAATCCTCTTCCGTGAAAAATTTAGAGAAAAATTCATCTGCGCTTTCGCTCTGGCTCTGGCTGTAGCTGGTTGGCTTAAATACCTCTGCTGCCGTATTCGTCTTCTTGAAAATATCAGTATAACAATTCCGGATCGTAGGATCTTCTTCATATTCTTTTTTCGCGAGGATCAGTTCTTCCAGAGTATCCGGCAGATAACATTGAGTTGTTGCTGCTGCGGCAGAAGTTTTCGGGAAGAAAGGCAAGGGCATTTCATGACCTTGTTTGTAGAGTTCGAGCCAATCCTGCAGAGAGAGCATGGCCTCTTCCTGATTGGGCGAGCTGATTATTCTGATTTCCTGTTTGTTCAAATTCCAGTAAAATGCATTGGCAGGTTTTCCTGCACATGCCAGAAGAACTTGATTGATCCGCAATGCCAGCAGTGGTTTTTCTATATTTTTTGTTGTGAAGTTCCGGAAATGACATCCGTTCAAGGAACATACCGGGATCTTGCCGTTGATTTCAAAGTCTCCACATTTGAATTGGATCCACTCCAGTTGCTGTGCTTTGAGACAGGCATTCCATTCCTCAAAGGTGAAAAATTGTTTTTCCGGAAAATTTTTGATTTTCTGCAACAGGTCATTATACGTTGTGATTCCGAAATCTCCGACCGGGAGGTGATTGGTTTTCTGCAGATATTGAAAATATTTCTGTTGAATGACCGGATCCTGTTTGTCGATAAGCTCCTGTTGAATGAGGTTGGTTTCCCATTTTTCCAAGTACATTTCCTCTTCATCGGAAAAGACAACTGTACTGTCGAAACTTTTACGGTATCCAGTGATATGAGCAAGGAATGCCCGTGATGGATTCCGGAAGAATTCAAACAGTTTATCCGGAGAGATTTGATAAAATTCCTGTTTTTTTTCAATTCTTTCAAGATTTTTGTATCGCGGATATTCTGCGGGCAGCTCATTTTTCCCGGCAATAGAATCATTTTTGAATTGATTGAACGCCAGACATGCCTTGTAATCAGAAATCGAGTATGAGTTCAAGCTGGAATCTTTCCGGAAATAATCCGGATCGAATGCCTGCAATTTGTGTTCTGCTTCAAAAGCCGCTCCGGGGAATGTTTCTGCCAGAATATCTTTCAATTCCGAAAGAGGGGTGGAGGGCAGCATCTGCTTGTTGCTCTTGTTATTTCTGCCGGTATAGAAGAAGAGCAGATTTTTCCGTGCAGCGAGCAGAATTTCGAGAAAGAGATTCCGGTCTTCTTTATTCCGGGAACGGACTAATGCCTTGCGTTGTTTTTCCGGCGGGATCAGGTTGAAGCCGTCTGCAATATCACGCCGTGGAAAATCCTGTTCTTCCAAACCGAGCACTGCAATTACTTTCATGGGGATACTGCGCATGGGAACAAGAGAACAGAATGTGATTTTGCCCCGGAGAAACGGTGCGGAATTTTGAGTGGAATCCACATATTTTTTCAGGAGCCAGATCACGGTATTCAGGGAAAGCGGAACATTGTGCATGGCACTGAGTTCTGCCATATCCCGGATCTCCTGAAAACTCTGTCGCAATTCCGCCAGTTCTTGAAAATTATTTTTAGTATTTTTAAATAAGAGTCCAACCAGTTCATCCAGTTCGCTGCACCATTGCTGCAGAACTTTCGGATGACGGAATTTGCCATGCAGTTCAAAAAGTGTTTCCGCAAAATCAATAAAATTTCCCATCATGACAGCCGCAGAGCCCTCTGCCGCATCAAACGGGATCGTAGGATCATCCGCCTGAGTAAGCCCCTTTTCTGCCACGGCATAGCCCAAAACCATGCGATCCAATGCCGGACGCCAACTGAATTCAGAAAAACGTGCGGAGGAGAATTTTTCGTGCATATCTGCATCAATTCCCCAGTGGATCCGGAGCATCTCCGCCCATTTCCGGAGTTCAGCTGTATCCAGTTCCGAAAGATTCCATTTCTCGGCAATGGATCGATTATCAAGAAGGTCGAATATCGCAGTCACTTCATAACGGCTTTCGGTAAGTTCCAATACCTTGAACAGGGTTTCCGCATTCGTGTTCTGATTCTGCAAACTCTTATCTGAAAACGAATAATGATTTTGCAGGGGACCTGTCCCGAAAACTCCTTGAATGAACGGTTCAAATACAGCAATATCCGGTGTCATGACCAGAATATCCCGTGGTTCAAGGGCGGGATCTTCCAGCAGTTTCAAAAGTTCATCGTGAAGGACTTCGGTCTGACGCATTTTGCTGTGACAGGAATGGATTTGAATCGTTTTATCCCGTTGCGGAAGTGTAAGTCCTGTTGTATGATGATTTTCCAGAATATCCTGCTGCACAGTATGAAGTGCGGTATCTGTATCATGATCGGAAAAACATTCTTCACCGGTGACACCTTCTCCGACCAGATATTCCATAAAATCCCGGCTCAAACTGCCGCATGAGGTCAAAAGGGGATTCCCTTCCGCCAGAATATCCGGATTTTCATGCGTCTTGAGAGCTGTTTTTTCCGCCTCTTTCCGGGTCATATTGTCGATCCAGTAATCGGAGGATGGATTCAGGTGAAAGAAATAAACATCCGTATATCGGGAGAGAGTCCGGAAGAAATTAAAATAGAGCGGAGCCAGAGAACTGATCCCGAAAATAGAGACTTTTTCCGGAAGAGTTCTGATTTGTTCCAGCGTCAGCTGCAGCTGATCAAACTCCAGGAACTGCTGATCTCTGCCGATACTGCCTTCCAGAATTTCCCGGTAGAGTCTTGCCTGCCAGTGCTGCGCTGTCTCTCCCTGCTGCATACGCCATGATGCCAGCAGATCCTGATGATAGATCTGATACTGGTCAAAAAGGTGTGCTGTTTTTTCTGCCAACTGGGCACATTTCAACTCCCGGTTTTCTGTATCATGGATATAATGCTGCAACTCCGGATATTTTTCCGGAGTACAGAAAAATATATGAAACAGTTTCCAGAATGCCCAATCCCGCGTCAGAAGTTTCAAATCATTTTCCGGCAGGTATTTATGCAGAACAGAATCCGCAAAACTGTTCAGAAATGGCGTGGATACATTAATGGCGATCCGGGTTTTTTCTGCAATATACAGTTTCAGCCAGGATGCCATCCCCTGCGTTTGGACCACGACTGTTTCCTGTTTGAACAGATCTGAACAGTTCCTGTTCCGGTAAACTTTCTCAATGAATTGATCCGCAAGAACTTCTGTTTTATTGGATGTATATAGATAAAGACTCATGGCAATACACCGTCAGCAACTTTTTTCGCAGATTCTGTAATAGTGATTGACAATCATATCCTCGGGGATATTCTCTCCATGACCACCATGCTGTTCATCGACAGAATGTCCGCCGTGATCTACCACAAAACTCAGAACACGGTTATATTTTTTCCAATATGTTTCCATATCTTCTGAAAATTGAGAGAAGCGTTCCGCCGCCAGTTTTGCCTGTGCCGCAGCCGTTTCTGAAAACGGACCGGTCTTGTGCATCGCAGCATCATAACCAATCATGTAACACAGGATCAGATCATAGGTGTCTTCTGCAATAAAACGCCGTGCCAGTTGGAAACTCTGTTCATCGGTCCGCACAGAATAATAATCAACTTTCCGCTGACGGAAAATCTTGTCGATACTGCATTCATTGACAGCGATGATCGCCACATTTTTGCCGCTTTCCGCAAAAACATCAAAAAGGGTTTCAACGCTGAGAACAGGCTTTTCATATTTCATGATCCCGTGCACACACGGTGCCGCACCGGAAAAAATCGTACCGAAACAGACCGGTGTGACGCTGGGCATGACCGCTGTACTTTTGATTTCAAATCCGGCAACTTTCCGGATTTTTTCAAATGCTTCTGTGTAATATTCTTTCTGAGCGTTGCCAAGTGCATCGGCGCAGAACAAAACAGTTTTTTCAACTTTTCCAAGCCCGTCCATCAGTTTATCTGCCTGATCCAGAACTGGTGCGATCGTTTTTCCTCCGCAGGCGGCTGGCTCCCGGATTCCCCATAACGCACAAAGTGTCGGTGTCAGATCGCCAATCGAATAAAAAGTATTATATTGTCTCTGGAATTCTTCAAAAACAGCGGTACTTTCCTGATTTTGCATAAAACTTGACCTTTCGCTTGGGGATTTTTTATTTTTTTGATATTGGCAACATATTATCTTTTTTGGAAATGTCAATGAAAAAATTTCAGAAAATCAGAAATAAATTCCTGAGATTTTTTTAGAAGAAAAATAGACAATAAAAATCCCGCAGGATCCAAACGACTCTTGACTCCTGCGGGATGATGTTGAATCCGCTTTATTTCTTTCAATAAACGATTTCTGCAAAAATAGTTTCCCGCGGTTTTTTACGACAGGTGAACCCGTGGATCTTTCCGTCTTTCCGCATCAGATTTACTTCCTTGTCCTCGCAGATGACATCTTTTGCCGGATTTTGGAACTTAACTGTGATCAACTCAGGGTCATGGACAAAGCGTTCATCATTGAATGAACCGTAATCAAACAATACGATACAACTCTTTCCATGTTCATCTGTAAAGCCGGAGCATCCTGCATTCCGGGCATGGAAGGGGACTTTGTCCTGATTGATCTGCCGCAAAAGCCCGATCACTGTTTTTTCCAGCAACTTACTGATGGATGTTCTTGAGAACTTGACCAGCTCCATAAAGGAATCACGCCCGATCATGGAGGGATTCACGTTGAAAAGAGCTGTATTTTTATGACGCATCAGCAAGGGATCTCCGTTTCCGCTTGCAAGCAGAACTTCTGCTGCAACAGGCTGATAACGGAGTTCAATTCCTGTTCCAGCCGGGATTTTTTCTGTTTCATCGCTGCTCCGGATCGTGAAACAGTTGATGAGTGCGGGCGCCTTGTGTACCGAGAAGAGCTCTTCCAATCCCGCCACAGAACCGCAGGCAAACAGGAAAACTCCTTCATCATGCAGTCTCTGTATCTCCTGCAGATCCTCTGCCGAGGCATTGTCCAGCGAGGGCAGTACCAGCATGGAACATTGTGCAGCTGAAAGATTTTTCAGCTCCTTGAACCGTGTTCCGAATCCCGCGGGAATTCCGCTCAGTCGGGCACATTTATTGAGATAACACAGAGCTTCTTCACTGCTGTTGACATATTCCGGCCATTGATAGCCTTTCAACAGACGGTTTTTATAAAAACGGTTGTCTGCGGAGGGAATATCCATGATATAAGCAATGCTCCGTACACATTCAGCCGGGGAATGATCTTTGACATGCCGCCATGCACAAATCAGATTTTCCAATGTTTGCAAGTGCGGATCGCGGAACATGAAGCCGTAATCCTTCCAGTAGTTAAATTGTCCATCAACATAGTATGCCGTGGAGAACGCATAATCATAGACACTTGCAATCTGATAATAGTCCGGTGCATACCGTTCTCCCAGAGGCGGAGCTGCATACGAAAGAGCACCATCCGGACAACCTGTGCCGGAGAAATCATACAGTTCCGGGAAGACTTTGATTCCCGGATAGAAGAGTTTATAACTCATCAGACCGTATGCCGGTGCAGAGGTGTGATAGGAACAGAGAAACGCATAATCTTCGAACTGGAAAAATCCTTTCCAAATCCGTTGTGAGGTTTCTCCATCCGGGAAAATACCGAATGCATGCATGAAATACGCCGTTTTATTTTCTGCTGTATAGACAGGCCAGGGACCATATTGAGCACGTTTGATTTCCGGATTGATTTTTTCCAGTTCTTCTGTTTGCTGAATCAATTCCTCTTTGAGTTTCTGACTGAGAAAACACAGCCAGGCACGATCCCCGAAACTCAATAACTCTTCAAGAGCATCCAATGAAAAAGATGTTTGTGTTTTCAATAACTGATCCACATACGGGATCGTAAGATGTTTGAACTGTTTTGTTTCCGGTGTTTTCTCCAAAAATTCCCTGACTTGAGAAAGGATCGCAGGAGAATTGTAAGTTCCGGGCTTCCAGAGATCCAGACGGTTATTGGAAAAACGGTTCCGGATCGAAATATAATCCACATGCGAGATCGCTTCACTGAAGAGAGCGGTATCCCAGTTTTTTTCTGTCCGGGAATCAAGCCACATGTACCATTCCCGTTTATAGGGACGCAACGCTTCCCAGACTTTTTTATTTTGTCCGATGCCCGGCGTGAAACAGGAACAGGAAAAATAATGTTCCGCATTGGAATTCATCCCCGGATGCCACGGATCGAATACGTCACTTGCCAGAAGAGTCTCTTCATTGGCTGTGGAGTAGAGAAACGGTAAACCGGATGCCAGCGGAGCAGGGCATTTTTCTGCCGGATCAATGACTTCAAAAACGATATGATCGGTTCGCAACAGTTCGCCCGCATAAAACATTTCCGTTTTCAGAAGATGAACTCCATGCTGCAATTTCCCGGAACCCAGCGAGATACGTTTTGTCAGAACCTGCCAGCTCTCCTCCTGTTCATGAACAAAATCTTCATTTGTCAAAGTGTGAAGCGGACGACGGAAAACATCACAGAGAGTTGTTTTTACTTCAAGGTATTGCGGATCATATACTTCCGGATCAATCCATGTTTTCCATTGGAATTCCGGAGTATCTCCCAGTGAGAAATAGTGATTTTTTTCTGCATGAGAGATTATTTGTTCCGGTTCGATCAGATTTTTCTGCCGGAAATATTTTTTGAAAGTTGAACCGGAGGAGCTGATTCTGACTGCCGGAATTGCATGGTGATTCTGTTCACGCATTTCGCCGGAATACAAAAGTTTTCCTTTGCCATCCCAGACAAATTCACTTTTGCCTGCCGCATGACTCAGATAACCGTTGCATTGCAGGGCATCATAGGAAAAAATAATTCTGATTTTTTCCGGATCCGGATTTTCCGGCAATCCTTTCAGCGGCAGATGCAGTGCAACCGGTTCCCGTGTGATTTTGTTGTATTCTGAAAGAAATTCATAATGAAAACTCGGATCGGCAATATTCAGAGAATCATTTTTTTTCAAATAGATTTTCTGTCTCTGTGAACCATATCGGAATTCGACTGCCGGATTGGTGAAACGGTCGATTTCCACACAATACTGTCCGGGCAGACATTCATGCTGTTTTCTGTCCCACATGCCGCCGTTGAAAAGCAAGTGCAGCTGATGAAAAGAACCGTGAATATTCCGGAGATGATCCAAATCCACATTCAGACGGTATGGAATCCCTCCGCCGTGTATTGCGGGGATCGTGAGCACAAGCTCTTTAAGCTGTTCTTCTCTGGTGAATTCCTCTTCCGGTTGAAAGAGTGTGTTCCGGAAACGGACTTCTCCGACAGCCCGTTCCCTGCCCAAGCCGACTTGTCCAGCGGGTGGAGCCTCCGGGAGCAGCAGGGAAAAACTCCGGCCAGCACAACTGCCTTGTAATTTATTTCCTTGCAGAGTGAGTGCCGCCGGATACCATGTATTTGCCGACAGATGAAAATCTTTCATCAATTCGGTTTCAAGTATGGAGATTTGCTGACGGCAGATTTTGAAAAGCTGGACTTCCAGAGTGAAATGTTTGAATCCCTCCCAAACCTCTTTATAGGTGTCGCTGTATGCAAACTTGATTCCGTATCCAGTTTCTGAAAGTGGATCATATCCGAAATAAATATTCCAGTTATTCTGCACCAGGATCGTCGGAGCAAAACAAAAATCTGTATGTAGAGAGAATCCTGCACAGGGTGCAGTCGCAAAGAGATGTTTATTGCCGGGAGAATGGATCGCATAGGTCTCATCCATCACATTGGCGTGACTGTGATCGTACATGGAACAGTGTTCCACTTCGATCCCCGCACACAACAGCTGTTCTGTCGGATGTTGAAAGTCCGGCGAAAAATTCAGGTGCATGATCATTTTTCCTCTATTTCAAGATCTTTGAAGAAAATTTTTCCCTGTTTCATTGCTTCAGTCATCAGTGTAACTTGCATTCTTACTGTTTCATTCCAGATCGGTCCGGTCGGAACTTTTCCGGAAATGATATATTCTTTCCAATCATTTCCCGGGATTTCTTTGACAGCAATACCGGGGATCTGAGCGATATTCTTTTTCGCTGCCTGAGCTACAACCAGAAAGTGCAGTTTGGCTTCCGGATTGAGATTTTCACCTTTTGCTTTGAATTTGAATGTATAAGTCCTGCCCGGTTTCGCCTGTGGATTCAAAGTGAAACAGCCCGTGTTATCTTTTCCGGGTGCAGCCGTGAGCGTGAACTCACGGGTATTCTCTGCAAGAGTGATTTTGAATTGCAGACCGGACTGTTTCGGTTTCCAGTTTCCTGCTTTGAGAAATCCGTTATCTTTATAAGGATAGAATTGCAGCGGCGGAACAGCCAGCATGATGAAGGTACGGGGAGCAACATCAAGAGTCAGTTTTCCGTTCATGATCTTGTAATCTTTTTCCCGATAGACATCTTTTGCATTTGCATTGATGATTCCCAATTTGGAGAAATTCACATCTGCATTGACTTCGTAAGGACGTCTGTTCATCAGGATAAAGAGTGTTTTATTGCCTCTTTTATAATAAGAGATCTTCAGATCCGGGTCGGAGGAGATGACTTCTTTCTGTTTGTCATAACGGGAGAAGAGTGCCTTATCTGTTTCATATCTTTCGC
The DNA here is from genome assembly GCA_017646015.1 of Lentisphaeria bacterium. GTDB lineage: Bacteria > Verrucomicrobiota > Lentisphaeria > Victivallales > UBA1829 > SIG94. The sequence goes on along the minus strand of JAGCNI010000109.1, from coordinate 3,845 downwards.
AGAGACTCCAGACTTTGTTCAGTACAGCACCGGGCATCCATGCTGTACAGAATTCAATATTGTGGAGCAGACATTGTCCAATCAATTGTTCCGCCACATTTTGCCGCCATGCCGCACTGGCACCGAGGAAGACCACATTGACACCGAGCAGGTGAGTGTTGTATTCTGATTTCCAGTTGGCATCTTTGATGTCATCGCAGTAACAGTTCAGATTATTCTGAGTCAAACCGTTATTTTCTTCTCCAGGGTACCAGTAGTCTCCAAAACTGTGCATGAAAGGATTGAATTCTTTCTGTGCATGGAGGAAAAGGATTTTCTGTTTTTCGCGGACAATGACAAGAGTCCGTTCAAAGAGTTTCCGTTTGTTCAACAGCGGACGGGTCACAATTTCCCTGTTGAATTTATCCTTGAAGCCGCATCCATGCTGAGGATTGGAACAGGGATTGTTTTCAGAGAGGTCGTAATAGATCCCCCAGAACTTATGACCGTATTTTCCATTGAGGAGTTTGTACTGGTTATAGAGCAGATAATCCGGAGCAGAAGTTGCGGAACATCCGGGCAGACTGTTGCTCTTGGTTTTCTTGATGGTTTGGGTCACAGGATCATATTCCGGTTCGTTGAATGTGTATGCAAATGCACCGGGAATCGCATAATCTCTGGCAAAGTAACAGCCCACTTTATCCAGTGTGGAGATTGAGTCTGCCATCCCGTAAACAAGATGACCGTTATCCGGTTCCACATCATCAAATTTATCTTTGTACCAGTTTTCATCAAAATTGTATGCCAGCCCCGGATAAAGACTTTCGCTGGTGAGAGATTTGCGTTTGATATTCCAGTTTGCGAGGGGTTGTCCCAGACGGATCAGATGGGATTTATGATAACGGGGTCTTGTCGGTGTGACTGTGAAGAGGGCATGATAGGGAGTATTTTCCGGCATACGGACAGTTTTGGAGATCATGGTCACAGCAACTTTTCCGGTATTTCTGTCGGCAAAGTAGATATTTTCTTTATCATTGTAAATCCAGTTGGCATCATGTTCGGTGGCGTATGCCAGACCTCCCTTGTTTTCCGTGGCAAGCCAGATGATATGCGGAATATTCCATGTGCTCTTGCTGTACGGGAATGTCATGGGAGCTTTTTTCTGATATTGTGGAGTCATCAGGTATTCGGTGAATGCGGTATTCTGCTGATATTCCAGACGCATGTTATGGATCACCGGTTTGCCGGAGATCGTCCAGTCTGTGCGAATCATACCGTCGTATGCCACTGTGGTTTTGTATTGGATCGAATATTTTCCGGCAGGACCGAAAGAGGCTTTTCCGGTCAGGACTGCTTCCCGCTGATTGTATTTTGCTGTGATTGCTTTGAATTGCAGAATTTCCGGTTGTCCTTTTGTCAGTTCAATGAGCAGACGGGGTGGTTGTTTCAGAACTTCTTCTCCTTTGATCTGAACATTGACAGGGAACGGTCCGTTTCCGAAAACATATTCACGATTCCAGATTTTGATTGTCCGGTTTTTCATGGTCAGTGGCGTAAAGGGATCCGGAACTTGATCGGTGATCCCGATTTTATTTCCCATGAAAGAGAGATCCGGACGCACAATGGAGGCTTTGCCTGCATGGACCAACTTTTTGCCGTCAATAATAGAGACAACCACATTGTATTTACCGGGTTTGTCAAGACCTTTCAGACGGACTGTTTCCTTGTTTTTGGTCACTTTGATTTTTTGGGTTTTCTTGATTCCCTGTGGCCCGGTCAGAGTGTATTGGAGGGACAGACCGTTATTTTTCAGCTTGGCAGCATAGAGGTCGGGGAGAGAGAACATATCGATTTCCAAATCGGCAGAATCAGTGGTGCGGTCAACACCATGAAGAGTCATTTCCACAAGGTTGATATCTTTTTTTCCGTTGCTGGTATCGACTTCTGCATACATACGCATGATCTCTGTTTTGCTCAAGGCCCGGTTATAAATTTTGAGATCATCAAACAACACTCTGTAATTGCGGCGTTCGCCCCAGACTTTCAACGGAATTCCAAAGTGGGATTTTGAGAGATCCCATTTTCCTTTCATTCTGTCTCCAATGTCTGTGCCGAACGGCATGGAGTGGATCTGTTCCCCGTTCAGATAGATTTCATATCTTTGGGTTGTCCAGGTGACAGCGATCTGGTGCCATTGTTTCTGGCGGATTTTTTTCCGGCTTGCGATCAATGGTTGAGTCGGAGAGGATTTTGCATTCCACCAGAGGTCAAAATAGACATTCTCTTTGAATTCATAAAGACGGAACAGCAGTTCTTCTTTTCCCTGTTTGAAAACAGCTTCAAAGAGAGCAATATTTCTGCGGTTTTTTCCATTGGTCAGAGGGTCTGCCGGCTGATAATTATCTGCCTTGACCCAGATCGAGAATGTTCCGGCTTCCGGCGAGATATTTTTTTCGGCATTGTAGAAAAGTTCTTCGTCGCCGATTGCTTCAAATCCCTGCTGGTTATCGAATCCGACAACACCGCGCAGCCCCATGTTCAGTTGTGGCAGAGAGGAGACCGGATTTCCGGCTGCTTTTTCAGCTTTTGTGCCGAAATTATCAAATGAAACCATGAAAGAGAGCGCACTGTGAGCTGTTTTTTCTTTGATGGATTGTTGTTTATAAAATGTTTTTGCAAAACTTTCTGATCCTGTGAAAATCAGGAAAAAAGAGACAAAAATGGCTATGTTGTATTTTTTCATATTTTACCTCTGTATATTTCAGGAGATTTTATGGACGTTCAAAAATCCGGATATCATCAAAAAAGATTTTTCCGCCTTTGAGATCTTTTGTGCTGAATGAAAATTGGAGTTTTGTTGTCTGATCCCAAATCACTCCGCCCGGCACTTTTGCAACGAGTTCATATTCTGCATATTTGTGGAAGATGGGAGCTGTCAGCTGGCGGGGAAGGGATCCGATACTTCTCTTGGGAGACTGCGCAACAGCGAAAAGTCTGATTTTGCTGTCTTCATTCGGATTTTCTGCTTTTGCCCGGACTTTGATGATATATGTTTTTCCGTGAGTTGCGGGAAGACGAACCATCAGTGTTGCGCTTTCATCTTTGGAATCGGCAGCGATTTCAATACCATTGACAGTTCCGCCGTCTTTCCCCTGTCCGGCGAGTACAAATTTTTTGCCATTGAACTGTTTGCTTGCCCAGTAAGTCATATTGGGAGCTCCATTTTTTCCGGCATCTTTGGATTGCCAGATCAGTTTATCGGTATTATCCGCTGCGTTGATTGTGAAGATGGCAGCGAAAAACATCAGAGCGGCGATAAGATTTTTTTTCATAATGATATTTCCTTCTATGAAAAATTTTCAGATTCAGTTGATTGGCACCCAGTCATCTGTGACTCTGGTACTGCGTTTGATATTGCCCACAGAACCATCCATAAAGAGAGCGGAATTATTGCTGTTATGAATATCCATATTCGGCGCATAGGATTTATGGATCCAGTATTGCGGGTTGTTCAGATACAGAGCAGTTCCCTGTTCATCATGAGCGGTATATACATTGGAACCGTAGAATGATTTATATCCATCGGTCATGTATTTTTCAACCATCAGGATCGTTCCGGACATGATCGTTGTGGTTTTTCTGTGGAGATCGTGCCAGTAATTTGCGCCGGAACCGCCGCCATGCAGGATCCATGCTCCGCTTTTGGCTTCAGTCGCAGTCGGAGGAGTTGCATAACGCATGGTCGGACCATAGCTTGTGTAGTATAATGCATTAGCATTGTCGGTTGTTCTGACAGAAGACGGGCAGAGCAGAGAACCGACGTTAGGATCTTTTGAATAATGAGTTCCGCCATCGCCGGAACCTCC